>CAYUSE010000001.1:0-77766 GCA_964447095.1 uncultured Lachnospiraceae bacterium
TAAGTTCGGTGATATAAATAATGTACCCAATAATCTTAATTGCTTTGATGCGGTCGGCGAAAGGAAAGCATATATAACGGCTATGGATATGAATATTACACGAGTAACAAATGCATTGTTACAAGCATTAGAAATTGACGTTACACCTCATATTATATGCTTGCCTCACCAGCAAGAATTGTATAAAAATGTAGTTACGAAATTACAATATCCCAAGCCTATAAAGCTTACACGAATACATATTGATAAATTAACAGAACTCTTCCCTGCTTTTCTGCCGGCACAAATACCATTGGTGCCTGCACGGACAAAGGAGGGAGCTTGTTTGAAAATATAAAAACAAAATATATTGTATGTTCATAAACAAATACCGTGCATAATTATCTATGTGCGGTATTTGTTAGTCAATCTGAATATAGTTATAATTCTTGTAAACCAAAAAGAAATATGCTATACTGTGTATATACAATAATTGAAATTGCAGGGGGTATAAGTATGAAAAGAAAAATTTCGGTATTGCTATGCGCTATAATGGCTTTTCAATTGTTTTTTATAAACACATCAAATGCAGCATATATAGGAAATAATACTATTTCTTCGTCCGGAGCATGTGTTATGGATTATAATACCGGCGAAGTGCTTTACGAATACAACGGAAATATTCCGAGAGTTCCGGCGAGTATGACAAAAATAATGAATATTTACTGTGTATATGAAGCTATTGCAAACGGTGAAATAAGCCTTGACACGGTTGTACCGATAAGCGAAAATGTATACAATAAATCACGCAATTCAGTTTATCAGAGTGTTTTACCGCTATATTACAATACAACATATACCGTAGATGAAATGATAGGCGTCGTTGTAACATACTCCGCAAGCGGAGCGGCAATTGCACTTGCAGAGCTTGTAGGCGGAAGCGAAGCGGCATTTGTGGAACGAATGAATAAAAAAGCCGCAGACATGGGTATTGACACATATTATTATGACAGCTGCGGTATTGCTGATAATAAAGTTTCTCCTATTGCAATGGCGTCCCTTGCACGAAATATTATACATGATTATCCCGATATTCTTACAAGGAGCGCAAAAAAATCCGTAGCTTTCCACGGAAATAATTATAATACAACAAACCATCTTCTTGACACATATTATTATTCCGGTGCTGACGGTCTGAAAACGGGAACGACTCCTGCGGCAGGCTACTGCTTCTGCGGAACAGCTGTCAGAAACGGACGCAGAATGATTTCCGTGACTATGGCTTCTTCTTCCACCGGAGCACGGTTTACAGATACCGCAAAACTGCTGGATTATGGATTTTCTATGGCTGTTGATAAATATGACAGCATATATTATACCAATATGCGAACCTTTATAAACGGTAAAGAAATTCCCACTATGGCGTATAACGGCATTTCACCACATGCCGTTATAATTGCGGAGGATTTGGAAAATTACGGTTTTGACGTGGGTTATAATGATGAAAACGAAATTCTTACTTTAAAATATAATGAAAGCAAGGCTGTAATGCCTGTATCTCTTGACAATTACAGAGACAAAAATAACCAAAAGGCATATTCAATAAACAACGCAAGCAATATAAAAGTCATTATTGATAATGGAACGGAACAATACGAGCCAAAGGATATATACAATATAAGAGGTAAAATGTGTATATCTGTAGACGAATTTGCAAATACAGGCAAATTCCGCTGGGAGGAAACAGAAAGCGCGGCATATATAGATATGTATAGCGCAGAGGAGAAACTTGCTCAAACGCTTACCTCAAAAAGCGCGTATATTATGGATTTTGACAGCGGCAAGGAACTTTTTGCGCTTGACGCTGACACGCTAAAACCTGTCGCATCAATCGCTAAAATGATGTCGGTGTACGTTTTGCTTGACGCGGTAAAAAACGGAGAAATAAACCTTGATACCATCGTGCCGATAAGTAAAAACGTATATAATTTATCAAGAGATGAAACCTATAAAATGATGGTTAATTTGGAATATGATGAAGAATACACCGTTGATGAAATGATAGATATGATTGTTATCGACTCGGCAGCCGCCTGTGTTACGGCGTGCGCGGAGCTGCTGTGCGGCAATGAGAATGACTTTGTTAAGTGTATGAATGACAAAGCAAAAGAGATTGGCATAAAATCCATATTTCATAACGGTACCGGCGTGTGTACAAATCCTGATACCGATAATGAGGAAAATATGATGTCTTCAGCGGAGATTGCGGTTATGGCGAGGCATATGATACAGGACTACCCTGAAATTCTTGAGAGGACAAAATGCGCGTCAGTTGAATTTCACGGAAATACATATTATAATTTGAACAAGCTGTTTACGGACTATTATTATAAGGGTGCGGACGGTTTAAAAAATGGTATGACAGACGCATCGGGATATTGTATGTGCGGTACGGCGGAAATTGACGGAAAGAGAATTATAACTGTTACCCTGCCGTCTGATTCAAACGAGTCCCGTTTTACCGACACAATAAAAATGTTTGATTACGGATTTAAAGTGCTTGGCGTTGACACGTCCGATGCGGCAATTAAAGTTGAGGAGCCGGTTTTCACAAATGACGGGGATATAGAAATTAATATTGACGGAAATTATAAAATGGTATTTCCCGATCAAAAACCAATTGTTATAAATGACAGAGTAATGGTTCCGATAAGAGCGCTTATGGAAACTCTTGAAAAAAACGTAGAGTGGGATGATACAAAAAAACAAACAACTATAAGTGATGATACCGTTACCGTAATTCTTACGGTCGGTGATAATAAGATGACAAGGAAAACAAAAAATCCTATTGACGGAAGTATTAAAACAGAAGAAATTACTCTTGATGCCGCTCCTATTATACAAAACGGACGAACCTGTCTTCCTGTGCGTGCGGTAGCTGAATCCTTTGGCGCAGCCGTTATATGGGAGGCGGAAACAAACAGAATTTTAATTATTGCAGGTGTATGTTAAAATTACAATATCCAAAGCTTATAAAGTTTACACGAATACATATTGATAAGCTGACAGAACTCTTCCCTGATTTTTTGCCGGCACAAATACTGTTGATGCCCGCATTGACAAAGGAGGGAGCTTGTTTAGCTTTAAAATCTGACCCAATTTTAGTGAATTTTAAAGTAGATTAATCTGCTCCGACACCTTTAGTCATAATCGGTTAAAAGTATAGTGATTTTCTCCCCCCCTTAAAACGAATACAAACGATTAAAAGTATAAAAGAACATAAAACAATATCGCGCATAATTATCTATGCGCGGTATTTGCTAATAAATCGGAATACTCCTTCAAATCTTCGAGGTAGTCTTATTTTCTGTTCCACAGCGTATAATTGCTGGTTGAAACAGCAAAGGCTCCGCTGTTTAAAGCGGCGGCAGCTTCGTCATTGGTTTCTACCAAGCCGCCCGCTATAATAGGGACGGAAATCTGCTCTCTGAGCGAGCGTATAATTTTAGGAAGAACACCGGGCATAATTTCAATCATATCCGCTTTTGACGATTTCAGTGCTTCAACGGTGGTGTCCACCGAATGTGAATCGATTATAAAAAATCTCTGGATTGTACATAATCCGCTTTCTCTTGCAAATTTTATCATATTTACGCGAGTGCTTATTATCCCGTCCAGACCTATTGATTTTATAAACTCAATTCCGATGCGGTCTTTGCCTATTCCTTCAGCGAGGTCAATATGCGCAAACAGTTTTTTGCCTGCAATATGCGCCTTTTCCGCTCTGCTTTTCTCGCGCATTAAGCTCGGACATAGGTCAAAAATTTCTTTCACATCAGTTTTGAGTGCTTCTTCAAGCTCCTGTTCGGATTTTACCGCTGCAATAATATGCATATAAATTCCCCCTTGATGTTATTCTGTTAAGGAGCTTGTCGCTACTATATTACTCCCGAATACATCTTTGATTATAACATCTCCTGCGTGAATTGGCAAGCGCGCATTGACAGAATTTATTTTTTTCATACATTCCGACATTTTTCCTTTGGGAATCATTCTGTCTGTTTTTACCGAAACGACACTTCCATTTTCACAACGGACGGTTGATGTAACGGTTCTCATTGGATTTGTACATTCTTGTTTTGCGTATTCTGCGCCGCGCGGACAGGTGTTGCCGCTTACGCTCAAGACCTGACCGTTTTCGAGCTCTGCATTGAGGGTACAGCCCATGGGACATATTATACAAGTAAGAGTTCTTTTCATTTTACAGTCTCCTCCAATTCAAAATACAGCTTTTCTGCGCCTTTGAGTGCGTCTGTTTTTAATACTATGCTTTCCATTTCACCCGGCGCAACCTTTGCTTTGCGTTTTGAAAAAATCTTTTCGCCCTTATCATTTGCGACGTTAATAACAATATTGCGGAATACGCTTGACGTGCGGAAATATATCGTGACATCTTTTTCTTTAGTAATTCTCTGAGGTACGGTATATCTGATTTTTCCATCTGTTTTTATTTCAATTGATTTGTTTTTGCTGATGACGCCTTTTATGTAATCTGCCGCGCTTTTACCTGCGATTTCAGCCTCGTTAGATACAAAATCAACTAAATCGTGGACGTGCAGAACATTTCCGCAGGCGAAAATTCCGTCGATTTCGGTGTGTCTGTCTTGATCAACCGACGCTCCGCCCGTGATATTGTCAAGAGATATCCCCGCGCTTTTTGAAAGCTCGTTTTCGGGTATCAGTCCGACCGAAAGAAGCAGCGTATCGCATGAGATATATTCTCTTGTTGACGCAATCGGCTTTCTGTTCTCGTCAACTTTGGCGATTGTTACGCCCTCAAGCCGCTTTTTGCCGTGGATTTCCACTACGGTATGACTTAATTTAAGAGGTATGTCAAAATCATTAAGGCATTGTTCGATATTTCTTGCAAGACCGCCCGAATAGGGCATAAGCTCACAAACCGCCTTTACCTTTGCGCCTTCTAAAGTCATTCGTCTTGCCATAATAAGACCTATATCGCCTGAACCGAGAATTACAACTTCTCTGCCGGGCATATAACCCATCATATTTACAAGCTTTTGCGCAGTGCCTGCGCTGTAAATTCCGGCAGGACGCGTTCCCGCAATATTAAGCGCGCCCTTTGGACGCTCACGGCAGCCCATTGCCAATATAACAGCCTTTGCCTGAATTTGGAATATACCGTTTTCCGCGTTGGCTGCCGTTATAACTTTATCTTTAGATATGTCAAGAACCATAGTATTAAGCATAAACGGTATATTTCTTTCCACAACCTGTTCTTCATATCTTTGCGCGTACTCGGGACCTGTCAGCTCTTCGCCGAATTTGTGCAGACCGAACCCGTTATGTATACATTGCTGCAAAATTCCGCCGAGCGATTTGTCACGTTCCAATATCAGTATATCGCGTACACCTGCGTCATAAGCCGCGACAGCCGCGCTCATTCCTGCCGGACCTCCGCCGATAATTACCAAATCCGTCATATTTATTATCCTTCCTTTCACTGTAATCTGAATAATTTTATTTTGTATTTCCGAATATTATTTCCGACCCTTTACCGCTTTTGGTAACACTGTGACAGGGAATATTCAGTTCCCTTGCCAACAGCTCCGTAATATACGGTACGCAAAATCCGCCCTGACAGCGTCCCATCTGCGCTCTTGTACGGCGTTTTATTCCGTCTAAGTCTCTTGCGCCGGGGTTTGCGCGTATAGCTTCGATGATTTCGCCTTCGGTCACCGTTTCGCAGCGGCAAATTACTCTGCCGTAGCTTTTATCTCGTTTTATAATTTCGTTTTTCTCTTCGTCGGACGCTTCCCTGAAATAGTGTGACGGTTTTCTTATAGGATTGTAATCTGCTTTTTCTGTCATATTAAGTCCCTGCCCGCGCATAATTTCTACAATATATTCGGCAATGGCAGGCGAAGCCGATAAACCCGGGGACTCAATTCCTGCGGCATTGATAAAGCCTGCTTTTGGAGAATTGATAATAAAATCACCCGTATCTCCCACGGCGCGCAGACCGCAAAATGATGTAATTGTGCCGCGCAGAGGAATATCTTGGACATTTTCCAATGCTTCCTTAACAATTTTTGCAAAACCTTCTTCGGTTGTCGCTGTATTTTCCTTATCAGTCCCGTCAACTGATGTAGGACCGAGAAGCAGGTTGCCGTCCACGGTAGGCGTAACTAATATTCCTTTACCCATTTTGCTCGGTGTGCGGAATACGGTGTGTGAGACTAAAGAGCCGCATTCCTTGTCGAGCAATATGTATTCACCCTTGCGCGGATGCATGGAAAACGAATTGTCGCCTATCATTGCGGCTATGCGGTCGGAATAAATGCCTGCGGCGTTTATAACGAATTTTGCGCGGACGGTTTCGGAGTGAGAGGATATTTTATATATGCCGTTATTTTGTTCTATTTTAACGACTTCAAAATTGCGTTTTAAGTCCGCGCCGTTATCCATTGCATTGCCGACTGCGGCAATCGTCAGTTCATATGGGCAGGTTATCGCTCCTGTGGGAGCGTGTAAGGCGCATTTTACGTTTTTTGATAGATTTGGTTCAAGCTCAAATAACCTTTCGCCCTCTATTATTTCAAGCCCCTGAACACCGTTTTGGGTTCCTCGTTTGAACAGTTCCTCTATTGTTTGTCTGTCATCTTCGTTAAATCCGATAACCAAAGACCCGTTTTGTTTGTAATTTACTCCCAATTCCTCTGTTATCTTTTTCATCATCTGAGAGCCTCTTACATTCAGCCTTGCCTTAAGTGACCCTTCTTTTGCGTCAAATCCTGCGTGCGCTATAGCCGAATTCGCTTTTGTCGACCCCATGGCGACATCGTTTTCTTTCTCCAAAATACAAATTTTAAGATTGTATTTTGAGAGAGCGCGTGCGGTAAGAGCGCCTATAACCCCCGCGCCGATTATTACTGCATCATACATTTTTATTACTCCCTTCATTATGTATGCGTTAGAATACAAAAAGACGCATCAAGATAAAACCTTATCGGTTTTATCTTGATGCGTCTCCAATTCTCTGCATCGAAATCAGTATATAACAAATTATTTAATAAGTCAAGAGTTTTTTGATTAAAATTTTATTTGGAAATGTTCAATAATTGAAAAACTTAAATCTAAAATTTCCTTTTTTAGGGAATATTTTGGTATATTTTTCAAGCAAGCAATCAAAATTCAATCATTTCAATCAAAATAAAGAACAAAAAGTGATTATTCAATCGATATATTCGGCATTTATTGACATTAAACAAAAAAGTTGTTATTCTTTATATAAAGACTGTGCAAAGAGAATAATACATATTAAAACAATGCACAAAAAATGAACGTAAAGAAAGAGGTTGATGAAATGAAAAAGGTAAAGAAAATGATTGCGATAGCGTCAGCGGCTGTTATGGTTTTGTCATTGGCCGGCTGTAATGGCAAAACAAACGAAGACGGTAAGATTTCGGTGTCAATCGGAAATTGGCCGGCGGAAACGGATACGGTTGCTTTGGAACTGAAAAAAGAGCAGAAGGCCGAGTTTGAATCGCAAAATCCGGATATCAACATTGTTCCCGACACGTATAAATTTGAGGTTCAGACATTTACAGCAAAGGCTGTGGCAGGGCAGCTGCCGGATGTTATCAGCAACTTACCGTATACAGAGGCTAAGTCGGTTATCAAAAACGGATATGCGGCTGATATTACTGATTTGGCAAAGGAATACGGACTGTTTGATGCGCTTAATCCTGATTTGTTGGAAATGTGTACCGATGAGAACGGCAGACTATATTTGCTGCCTAACGGAATAGAAAGTCCCGGTATTTCGATAAATAAAGAATTGTTTAAAAAAGCGGGTCTTACTAATGAGGACGGAACTGTAAAAGTTCCTGACACTTTTGACGAGGTTGCTGAATTTGCCTCTATTATTAAAGAAAAAACAGGAGCGGCAGGATTTGTTATGCCAACCATAGGCAATCAGGGCGGCTGGCGTTTCACGAATATTGCGTGGAATTACGGAGTGGAATTTGAAAAGCAGAATGATGACGGCTCGTGGACGGCGACATTTGACTGCAAAGAATTTCATGATGCGCTTCAGTGGCTGTATGACATGAAATGGACGCGTGGTGTTCTTCAGGATAATATGTCGGTAGACGCAACGGAACAGCAGCGTATTTTCGGAACGGGTCAGGCAGGCATGATGTTTGGAAGCAGCGCGGGCGCGTGGACGGACCGTTTAGTGCAGAACAGCGGCATGGAACGTGAAAATCTTGCTCTTACAAAAATGCCCGCGGGACCTGCGGGACGTTACGGTCAGCTTGGAGGAACATTGCAGATGCTTTCTTCAAAGGCAACCGAGGAGCAGAAAGCGGCAATATTTAAGTGGATTAAATATCAGAATTACACGCCGGAAATCAATGAGGAAACATTTGAGGCAACTGTTCGTACCAATGCGGAAGAAGGCAAATTTGTATTTGCAAAAGAATTGACTACCATATGGAATCTTGATTCGAGAAGAGAAGCATATGAACGTATTTGCGCTCCGTATGTAAATGTTGACATGAGAGATTTTGAAACATATAACACCGAAGGCGTTACTTTGCGTACAGAACCGCCTGCCTGCGCACAGCAGCTTTATTCCGTTTTGGATAAGGTTGTGCAGGAGGTGCTGACCAACAAAAATGTAGATATTCCTGCAATAAGCAAACAGGCTCAGGAAGATTTTCAGGTGAATTATTTGGATAAAATGAACTGAGGAGATGAGAGGAGGCTGTTATGAAAAAAACTAAAAAGCCGGTCGGGTTAAAAGACGGATTGCGAAAGAGAAAAATGGTCGGAACAGTTATGCGAAGCTATCCCGGCTGGCTTATGATTTTACCATCATTGCTGTTGTTTGTGCTAATTGTGTGGCGGCCTATCTGCATGGCGTTTTATTATTCGTTTTTCAGGCTACAGGGACTTGAGCCTATTGCCTTTGCAGGACTGCAAAATTTTAAGGACGTATTGAGTGATACGGCTTTTAGGCAAACGCTGTTCAATACAATTCAGTATGTTCTCTGGTCTTTAATTATTGGATTACCCATACCATTTTTTGCTGCGGTTATGATTAACGAAGCTGTGCATTTAAAAGGCTATTTCAAATTTGTTATGTATTTGCCGGTAATCATTCCTACTGTGGCAACATGCTTAATCTGGAAAATGCTGTATCTGGAAGGCTCGGGCGGATTGCTGAACACTCTGCTTGCATACATAGGTGTTGTTCCGCAGATTTGGCTGAGTAATAAAAATGCGGTTATACCGTTAATTATTGTTTCGATGACATGGCAGGGCTTCGGAAGCAATATGCTGTTATATTTGGCATCATTGCAAAGTATGGACCAGAGCCTGATTGAAGCGGCAAGAATTGACGGAGCAGGTTTGCTGCGGTGTTTTTGGCACATACTGCTGCCGCATATGCGCGGAATTATATTGCTTTTGGGAATTAAACAGATGATTGGCGTGTTCCAAATTACGGAACAGCCGATGGTTATGACGGGCGGCGGACCTAACGGAGCGTCTATGTCGCTTGGTTTGACAAATTATTTATATGCATTCAGATACGGACAGTTTGACAAGTCTATGGCGCTGGGAGTTATTTCGTTTTTGTTCCTGCTTATACTGACTTTTGTTTATTTTAAACTTGATCGTAAGTTCAGTGAATAGGGGGAGTTTTGTGCTATGAAAAGATTTGAACAGAAAACAATAGGATTATTGAACGGGATAGAAATGCATAATTGGCATTATAGGATAGTATACGGGACGATAATATTTCTTCTGGTTTTACTCAGCCTGATATGCCTGCTGCCTATCTTGTGGGTTTGTGTATCGGGGTTTAAGACTCCGGCGGAGTTGTATAGTGTGCCTCCGCAGCTTCTGCCGTCGTCTTTCAGTTTTAGCCATATATTAGAGGTGTGGAGCAAAATAAGTTTTTTCAAATATTTTAAAAATACGATTTTTGAAATAATGGGAGCCTTGATTTTTGATATTGTACTTAACGGACTTGCAGGTTATGTGTTGTCAAAGGTGCGTCCTTTGGGTTCGGCGCTGCTTGAAACCGTGATTTTCGGAACAATGCTTCTGCCGTCGGTAAGCATGGCTCCGCTGTATATGACCTTTGTAGATATGCCGATAATTCACGTTAATTTAACGGGCACATTTCTGCCGCTGTGGATGCAGGCAGGATGCAGTGCGTTTACCATTATGCTGTTCCGCAACTTTTTTAACGGAATACCGACAGATTACGTAGAAGCGGCTCGTATTGACGGCTGTGCAAGTATAAGCGCATTTTTTAGAATTATACTTCCTCTTTCAAAACCGATTTTAGTGGTTGAAATAATATTTTGTGTAATAAATTCATGGAAAAATTTTATGTGGCCTTATCTGATACTTGGTAACACGAAAAGAGAGACGGTGTCGATTTTGCTTTATCAGCTAAGTTCATCCAGCACTATGCCTATTACAGAAACCGAAACTATGCTGGTAATTATGCTGTGTGTTATTCCGCCGCTGATATTTTATGCAATATTTTCAAAACAAATCATGGGCGGATTGGATATGAGCGGAATTAAGGGGTAAATAATTATGAAAACAAATATAGCTGCTATTTTAACTGCTTTGTGTATGACCATTGTTCCGCTCTCTGCGGAAGCGTGGGTTGCGGATGAACCTGTAGGCGAAGCGTATGCCATGCTGCGTTTTGACAACGGAAGAAAAACCAATATTGTAAAAACGTCTTCTTATGAGGGCACAATGGTATATGATGAACGCGACGGCGTGCGTGTCGCGAAGCTGAGGAGAGATTCGGGCAGCTCGAACTTTTTAGGAATTGACATAGAGGATGGACTGTTCTCTGCCGATAAGCCCGATATAGTTTTTGTCACGGTACGTTATTATGATGAGGGACACGGCTATTTTGCGCTTGTGTATGATGATAATGATAAGGATTGGTCATCAGAACCGTGTAAAATGGAAGATACGCATACATGGAAAGAATATACCTTTGCGTTAGAAGATTGTATTATGAGAAATTCTTATCGTACCAACGATGATGATTTTGCAATAGCTGTGTGGAATAAGAAAACTGATTTTGTCAGCGCAGATCCTGTATATATTCAGTGGATTAAGGTGGAAAAGGGTTATCCGACGCACCCCGAGGTTACGCTGACATCCGACCATGTCGGAAATGCATTTGACGGCAATGATGCAAAGAAAATGCGGCTGCATATTAAAAATACATATAATGTGCCGATAGATTTAAATTTGGATTGCCGCATACTCGACTACGATAACAATTTCATGGAAGATAATTCTTCATTTTCAATTAGTCTTGCTCCGGGTGAGACAGCGGACAGAGATATTACATTCAGCGTAAGCAGATATGGATGTTATTTGTTTGAGGTCGGCGGCGAATGCAGCGCAGAATGGAACGGGGTTCCTCATACAACTAAATTCGATCCTGCTTTGATGAATTTCTCCATTATGAATAAACTTACGGATAAAGATACACCAAATCGCATGATGAAAACCAATGCTCATGATAATTATGCGTGGACAGAACCGGCAATAATGTCGGAATTGTATCATGAAGCAGGTATTTCAGGAGTCAGAGATGAGTGGCGCTGGGGTTTAATCGAGCAGCAGTCTGGTGTTTTTAATTTTGAATATGAGTGGAATGACAATATCACGAAGGATTTTGTACCGTATGATATTGAACATGGCAGAGATATGATGCTTATTCTTGACTACGGAAACAGACTGTATATGCCGGGTGAGAAGCTTAATAATCACGTTTTCCCTGACAACGACAGGTTTCCGGGCTCTGAAGAGGGTTTTTTAAATTATGTCGAGCATATAACCAAACGTTACGGCAGCAGCGTTAAATATTACGAATTTTGGAATGAGGCAAATATAACAGCGTTTAATACCTACAATGTCAGTGCGGAAAAGTATGCGGCGCTGCTGAAAAAGGTATATGCAATTGTGAAAAAAAACGCTCCCGGTTCGCTTGTTGTCGGTATGTCATCGGCGGGCGTAGGTGAAAATTATCACAGGGCAGTTTTGGAAGCGGGCGGAGGCGAGTATATGGATATGGTCAGCTTCCACCCATACGATTGGTCGGGAAAGTTTCACGGAGATACCTATAAGAAATACATTGAACAGGTAAAAAATATATATCGCCAATACGGATATGATGATATGCTGTTTACGGCAGATGAAATGGGTATAACGGCATGGCCTGAAAGCGGAAAATGGCCGAATGAATTTGGTCAGGCGGCGCAGTCGGTGCAGTATTATGCAATGAGTCAGGCAGAAGAATTGGTTGATTCGTACTATATTTTCCATTATTCGTCGGGTACGTCTCCGGCTAAGCTGATTGTGGGAGGACAGGAAGAACGATGGGGAATGCTGAAAAATTTCAGGGATACTGTTCCATATGCTGCTCAGCCTGCGGTTATCGCTACAGCTGCGTATAATCAGATGATAGGCAATGGAAAAGGAGTACATCAGTATATCAGCGATGCTGATAATGACGGTTTCAGAACTTACGCTTATCATTTTAAGCGTGAAAAGGATGGAAAAGATGTGCTGGTGTATTGGTCAGAATACGGAAGCGCTGAATTGGGTATAAAGCTTGGTACAGATAAGGCTGAAAGCTTTGATATGTATTCAAACTCCGAGGGAATTCTTCATGCTACAGATAGTGTGTTCAGTTTGACAACATCATTTGAACCTCGATACTTAGTTGGTGAATTTTCTGATTTTGAAATGACAGATGCGAAAATTAAAACTAATGGCGGACGTATGACGGCTATAGGCAATGATACTCTTACGCTGACTTACAGTGACGCTTCCAAGCGTAATTTGCGAGCGGACGCGGCTATGGAGGACGGCATTGTATTACAGGAAAACGAAGGAATATCAAACGGAAACGGCAGATTGGTATGCGGCATTGGAGACAATTTGAAAAATGAGGAACGCATCAATGTCAAGCTGTATGACGATAAAAACAATATGGTCTACGATGGCTTGTATCATATTCTTGAAATCGATAAGCCTGTGAGCGTCAGCGGTATAATAGACGAAGCAAACATTAACGCAAATCAGCGCAGTACAGTCAGCGTAACGTTAACTAATATAACTCAGGGCTATACGTTAAACGGCGATGTGGTAATGGATTTTACCGACGAGGGCAGAAGCAGGCAGACGCGCAGAGTAGTTGGACTGAAGTCAGGTCAAAGCGCGGTTCTGCGTTTCAATCTGCCGTTTTCACATTCACAGAAGGTGAGAGAGTTAAAATTGTCATATGATTTTGGCGGACTTGAAGCGAATACGGATACGTTTACGGTTACGCCGTCTGTGAAAGCCGCTTATGCGGTAACCGCGCCTCCGATTAACGGCGGATACAATAAAGACGATTGGGCAGGAGGTACGTGGTTCGCAGGTAACGACGCATATTCGGCGCAGTATTACGGCGGATGGGAAGGCGCGAAAGATGCAGGCTTCGAAGGAACAATTTTGTGGGACGATAAAAATCTGTATCTTCTGACAGAAGTTACGGACGATAAATTTTATCAGCCGTATGAAGACAGCGGATTTTGGCAGGGCGACAGTATTCAGCTCGGAATTATGAAACA
Organism: uncultured Lachnospiraceae bacterium; assembly: GCA_964447095.1. GTDB lineage: Bacteria > Bacillota > Clostridia > UBA1381 > UBA1381 > JALEPO01. The sequence goes on from CAYUSE010000001.1 coordinate 13,671, forward strand.
AGACGGCTCCTCGACTGTGGAGATTGGAGCTGATTTAGCAGGTACTTCGGCATTTTCGGGAATTGGAATTTATCGCGATACGAAAGGAAATGCAAAATTATACCGCTATAAAACACAATACGGCAGTGTGGCGGTTGATTTTGCACAGAATTGCGCAGCGACTGTAACACGAAAGGACGGAAAATGGATTTATCGAGCTGCAATACCATGGAGTGAAATTTTCGGTCCGAACCAAAAAATCACTGAAGGTGAATTGCTGCGATTTGGAATGTTGTTAAACGATAACGACGGCAGCGGCAGAAACTATACAATGTTCTGTGACGGAATTGCCACATCAAAGCGTGATAATACTTTTACAACGCTGACGTTGGTGAAATAACTTTTATAAGGAAGGAGATTGGCAAGTGAAAAAAGCAAGAATGTCTCTTTTTCTGGCGACGGCAATGCTGCTAACCCATATTGCCGCTTTGCCCGCAAATGCGGACGCTCCGCAAGGAGAGATTTATAAACAAGACTTTGAATTGGAAACAGTAATATTTGATCATTCGGGCAACAGCGGTCATACAGGCGCTGTGGCGGATGAAACTGTATATATGCAGGCAACGGACAAATCAGACGGCAATAAATACGGAGCCTTTAATGCGGAAAAAACAGGCGGTCAGTGGGGACGCTGCGCATTGGAATTTAACGGTGACGGCATAACTGAGGGACAGATAAACGTAAAATTCCGTTTTCGTCCCAATGCGGGAACATTTTCAAACGGCGGATTTGGTTCGGTTCTTATAGGCAACTGCGTTCAGACAGGCGCGAACATAAATGATAAAAATGACGCACGCGGAAATTGGCTTGTGCTGGTTGATATAAAAGACGGAAATCTAAAGACGCTGAATGTTAACGGAAGCGGAAGCGGCACGCCTCTGACCGATTCAAGCGGCAGCGCCGCAAAGGTAACGCAGGGAACTTGGTACACCTGTGACGCGGTGATTGATCCGTCTGTGCGTTCGCTGGACATGAAAGTAACAGAAGCCGGTACGGGCAAGGTATATTCCATGTCGAGAAGCGCATTGCCAATTCGCGCAAATAAAGACGAATGGGGTAATTGGCCTGCAATCGCAAGCATAGAACCGGCGAAATTTAAAGATATCGGCGTATTATCGGCAATTGATATTGACGATGTTGAAATTACTTATTTGCCTGTAGCTGTGTCAAATATTGAGTTTATTAACAGTAAAGGCGAAGCAACGGAATATGCAACAGATAAAACAGTTGCAATCAGATTGAATTTTTCATCTGCGGTGGAGAATGTTGACGGAAAGATTACGCTTGACGGCGAAACACAGCAGTTGCAGATGTCTGATGACGGCAGGAGCGCAGAAATAGTTCTTTCATCGCCGCTTGATATAAATCAAACTTGTGTTTTGTGTGTCGGCGAAGGAATTAAAAGCGTAAATACAAATATTCCGCAGTCTGAGGAGGATAAATTTACATTTACGGTGGCTGACAAAAATTTGCTTTTTGCGGAGGATTACGAGGGTGAAACCGTCTCTGACTTTCGTCCGTTTTATGGCTCGGAGGTTTCATGTGCGGTTACGGAGAAAAACGGAAACCATTACGGAAAAATTTCCAATGCGTGGAACAGAGGCGGTTACCAGTTTGACGCTGTAACGTCGGGAAAGGTTCATGTGAGCTTTGATTATATGTTTGACAGTATATCAAGAAACGGTGACGACGCTTACGCATATGTACGCTTCGGACATGAAACGGGAAAAGGAGGAACAAATGACATTCTGTTAGAACCGTTAACGCTGCTTCACCGCTCCGGAAGTGAACTGCGCTATGCGCACCATAAGCAGGATTTTACTGAATGGAGGATAGGCTTGACAAGCGCGGGTCATTGGTATCACTATGACGCAACGCTTGACATAGAAAAACATTCAATGAATTTAACAATCGAAACGGCGGATGGTACGGTTAAAATAAATAAAGTAATTCCGATAAAAACATCTTCAAGCTCAACTAACGACCGTTATATCGGATGGCCGATTAATGATGTATTCGACCAAATTTCATTTGTGCGAGATATAAATATAGACAATATCCGCATAGAAAGAACTTATGACGTTCCGAAACTTATGGCGGACAGCGTGCGTATTCTGACAGCGGACGGTCAGGAAGAAAGCGATTTAACGGCCGTTGCTCCGTCGGCAAATCAGATAGAAATTGACTTTGGCGATAAAATGAATGAGGAGAGCGTTACGGCGGACAGCGTGAAACTTACAGCGTCTGATGAAAGCGCGGTTTTAATAAACGACAGAACATTTGATGCTTCAGGCAGGGTGTATACAATAAGCTTTGACAGTCTGAAACCCAACACCGCATACAAGCTGACCGTATCAGGTGAAGTAGAAAACGCCGCAGAGCAAGCGATGGGCAAAGATTTTACGTATGAATTTACAACAAAATCCGGCTCGGTTACGGCTAAAATTGACAGCATTACCGCTCATGGTTCCGAAGTAACAACACTTGAGCAGCTAAACGGTATAACGCGCGTTAATGCGACGGTAAGCAATACAAGCGCTAAAGACGGGATTGCTGTGATTTATCTGGCATATTACGGAAAAGACAACGCTATTCTCGGTATTGAACAGCTTCATATTGACGTTCCCGTAGGTAAAACTATGACTAAAATGCTACGATACGGAGTGAAAAAGCCGACGGGAACGGTCTGCGCAAAATTCTTTGTATGGAACGGGAATGATGCGGCATATCAATCCTCGCTGGAATTAAGATAATATCAAATCAAGTCAGAAGGAGAGAGAGGAAAATGATAAAAAAGAAGGTTTTAGCGTTAATTTTAGCGGCGGCGACTGCTTTGACTTCGTTTTCGGCAATAGTTTTCGCAGACGGCGAGACGACAGAAACTGAGTCGGCGCAGAAAAAGAGAGTTCTTCTGTATCGTGAGGACTTTGAAAGCGAAAATCCTGAAATATATATATTTGGCAATTATGATAATAAAAAGACTGCGGCGGCGTCAAATCAATTCAGAACTGTTTCAGAGACCGATAACAAAGCGGGAGCTTTTTATATAACAGATCAGAATGACACATACCAAAGAGTAGGCTATCAGTTCAGCGATGATGGAATAACTTCGGGCGAAATGGATGTGAAATTCCGCTTCAAGCAGGGCAGCGGTTCAACACTTACTTGGTCTCATGTGCTTTTGGGGGATAACAACAAAAAAGGAAGCCTTATGCAGCTGCTGTGCTATGATAAATCTACTCAAAAAAATCCAGCCATAAAAATTTTGGATGACAGCAGTAAAGTATTACTAAATCCGATAGCTGCGGACACTTGGTATAAATATGAAGCAACAGTTGACTTGAGCAGCCATAAGATGACTGCGTCTTTGAAAGACAATGATGATTTTGTTATAAATATGTTGGCGGATATAGCGGTTCCTAATCATGGCAAGGAATTTCAGAATTGGCCCGTAGACGGTTATGATACAAAATTTAAGATGTTTGGCGTCGCAAATGATATGATTGTTGATGATATTGAAATTTACTGCGACCCGATTGAGGTTACAGACTTTCAGTTTGATGAGAGCGCAGGCGGACAGCTTACTTTTAACCATAACGCTGCCGCGGTTTTGGACGGCGCAGTTAAAATAGGTGAGGAAAATGTAAGCGGAGCGCTTTCGGAGGACGGCAAGACATGTACCTTTGATATTCCGTCAAATCTTATCGGCGGCAAGGAATATACGGTAACGGTTGACCAGAGCAAAATCAAAATGAAAGCCGTTCAGGCATCTGCAGATACAGGCGATAATCTTTACGGCAAGGGAACGAAAACATATACGTTTACTCCGACAGAGCCGGAACCTGAAACGCCTTATGTACGTATATATCATGAGAACTTTGAGGGTGAAAATCCCGAAATATATGTTTTCGGAGACACAGACGGAGAATTGGAAGGAAAGCCAACCGGCGAGGATCAGTTTAAGGTTGCGCAGGACACAGGCAACCCCCAAAACAGTACCAGATACGGCAGCTTCTTTTCGGGCGGAACTGCAACTGATTGGAAAAGGGTCGGATATCAGTTTAGCGAAAAAGGCATAAAAACGGGTAAAATGCGGGTAAAATTTAAGTTTCGCTCAAATGACGGACCAACTAATTGGGGAGCATTTTTTCTCGGAAATAACATAACCCGCTGGAATTGGCTTTCGTGTGTAAGTTTTGACAAGAACGGTCCTGTAAAGATACTCAATCGCAAAGGAGCCGAGACAAATTTTTTGGATACATATGAAAGCGGGACTTGGTATTCATACGAAGCAACATTGGATTTGGATAAGGAATCCATAGACGCGAGCTTGTATACTACGGATGGAGCATTGATAAAAAATCTGAAATGGTCTGCGAATGGCACGAAGCGGCCTGTAGATAATAAAAATCAGCCATTCTACGATTGGCCGAACAACTGGGCTGAAAATGAAGATGGCTCGCCGTTTTCAATAAAAAGCTTTGCGGCATATACAAATCTTGACCTTGACGATATTGAAATTTATGCGGAGGAAATAATAAATATTGAAGCGGCCTCAGTTGACTTTATCAATGCAGAGGGAGAGGTGTATTCTCAGGCAGATGCTCTTGCGAAAAAAGCAAGGATTACGTTTGATATGCCGATTGATAGCGTCGAAAACGGTGCGGTTACACTCGGCGATGTTGTATGTCCGGACGGGGAACTTTCGGAGGACGGCAAAACATACACGGTGAGTCTTCCCGAAGAACTTATGGAGGACAAAGAATATACCCTGACCGTTGATTATACGAAGATTACAAAATATAAATCTTCGGGAGAAGCCGTTTTAGGAACAGGAAGCAAAGAATTTAAATTTACGCCTGTAAAAGATGAGAAATCATATTCGCAGGATTTTGAAACGGATGGCGTACAGTTTTACGCTATGGGCAACAGCGGACTCGGAGCCGCTGTAACGGACGAAACCAAATATTCACAGAAAACGGACGAAAACGGAAATAAATATGCGCGTTTCTGTGAGGGCGGAATAGATTGGGCAAGACGCGGTATACGCTTCAACAGTAATGGCGTAACGAGCGGAAAAATAGATTTACACTTTGATTTCCGTCCGAACAGCGCAACATTTGAAAGCGGCGCTTTCGGCGCGGCGCTTATAGGAAACTGTGATAAAAAATATAATTGGCTAAGCGCGCTCAGGATTGCCGAGGACGGACGTATCTCGGCAGGAAATTTAAGCGTAAGCTATCCGTTTTTGACGCAAAACGGAGAATATGCAAACGTTAAAAATGAAAGCGCGGACGGATGGTATACATATGATGCGGTAATTGATCTTGACACGCGTTCAGCGGACATGAAAATTACGAACCGAACAAGCGGTGAAATTTATACGCTGACGCTTTCAGGTATGATGATACGCGACGGCGACAAGGACGAATGGGGTGAATGGCCTCACGAGACGCTTTTCAAGGATATTGCCGCGCTCGGAGCTATTGATCTTGATAATATCAGCATTAAAGAGCATGAAGCCCAAACGAATGAAGGGGCGGAAGAAACAGAAAATGAAGTGCTGAAGCTGACTGTTGAGGACGGTAAAGTAACGGCACAGCTTAAAGAATACAAAGACGGCGTGATGCTTTTGGCGCAGTACGGCGTAGACAATACGCTTATAAAGCTCCAAATAGAGAGTGTTCCCGACGGAAACGAGAATTTTGAGATAAAAGCAGACATTGTGGACAACGCCGAGCGTTTTAAGGCGTTTGTCTGGAACAGTTTGGAGGAAATGAAGCCTCTTGCGCCGGCGTTAGCATATCCCGATAAGATGCAAGAATACAAGGTTTTGGTAATCGGCAACAGCTTTGCTGACGACTCGATTTACTATCTGCATCCCGTTGCGGCGGCGGACGGCGTTGTTATAACCGCCACAAACTGTTACTATGGCGGAAGACCGCTTGCAACTCACGCAAACAGAATGAGAACGGGGCAGGCAGACTATCAGGTTAAACGTCCGGGGTATGGCGTAAACGGCATATATTCCTCACAATTCGCGCTTGAACTCGATGATTGGGATGTTGTAGCGGTACAGGGAACGACGCATATGTCTGACGGCGTGGTTTACGACAAATCGCTTTGGGAGGACAAAGCCGAGGATTGGGAAACTATCCGCGATAAGGTTAAGGAACTTGCTCCGAACGCGAAGCGTCTGACGCACATGACATGGGCGCCGCATGAAATCAGAGCGGAATTATTTGCCGATAAGTACGAGGACGCTTTGATAAACTTTGCTACGGGCGACGATTTGAGGACGGCTTATTTAAAATCTGTAATACCTCATTATGAATTTGGCTCTAAAATCTATAGTTCAAATGCGGGCGAAATGATTCCCACGGGTATTGCGGTTGAATACGCGCTTACGCATTTTGACGGATATTTCAAGGAGCACGAAGAGGTGAGCGGAGACGACAGTAACGGCGGCAAGCTTTATAATAACTTTGAAGGAACTCACGCGCTTTACCGCGACGATACCTGCCATATGTCATATACGGGACGTATCCTTGCGAGCCTTGTGTGGTATGAGACTATAACGGGCAATTCCGCGCTCGACAATAAATTTGTCGGCTTTGGGCTTGACGAGGAAGCAATGCAGAAGCTCAGAGAAGCGGCGCATTACGCCTGCGAAACTTACAAACACTATCTAAATTAAAAAAGGAGAGAGAAAAATGAGTAAAAAGAAAGTTTTAGCGTTAATTTTAGCGGCGGCGACAGCTTTGGCTTCGTTTCCGTCAGCGGTTTTCGCGGACGGCGAGACAACTGAGCCTGCGCAGAAAAAGAGAGTTCTTTTGTACAAGGAGGATTTTGAGGGTGACAATCCTGAAATATATATATTTGGCAATTATGATAATAAAAAGACTGCGGCGGCGTCAAATCAGTTCAGAACTGTTTCAGAGACAGATAATAAAGCGGGAGCTTTTTATATAACAGATCAGAAGGACATATATCAAAGAGTAGGCTATCAGTTTAGCGACGACGGAATAACTTCGGGCGAAATGGATGTGAAATTCCGCTTCAAGCAGGGCAGCGGCTCAAGCATTACATGGTCACATGTGCTTTTTGGAGAGAACAACAAAAAAGGAAGTTTAATGCAGCTGCTGTGCTACAATAAAAATGGGCGTGTGAAAATTTTAGACGATAATAATAAAGAATTGTTAAATCCAATTGTTGCAGATACATGGTATAAATATGAAGCAAAAATGGATTTGGGCAATCAGAAAATAACTGCGTCTTTGAAAAATAATGACGATACTCTTATAAAGACATTGTCGGATATCTCATCATCGGCTAACAGCGGTGAATTTAAGGAATGGCCAATAGACGGTACGACTACCAAATTTAAGATATTTGGCGTGTCGATTGATATGGTTGTGGACGATATTGAAATTTACTGCGACCCGATTGAGGTTACAGAATTTAAGCTTGTCCGCAACGACGGCGCGGCTTATACAAACGAAGCGAGCTTTCTGACCGCGCGCCGCGGACAGCTCACCTTTAACCACAACGCTGCCGCAGTTGAGGACGGCGCAGTTAAAATAGGTGAGGAAAATGTAAGCGGAGAGCTTTCGGAGGACGGCAAGACGTATACCTTTGATATTCCGTCAAATCTTATCGGCGGCAAGGAATACACGGTAACGGTTGACCAGAGCAAAATCAAAATGAAAGCCGTTCAGCAGAGTGTGGACGAAGGCACTAATCTCTACGGTGAGGGAACGAAAACATATATGTTTACTCCGAGCGGTATTATTGATTTTTCAGAGGATTTTGACAATGGAGAGGTCAGTTTCTATGGCATGAACAACAACGGAACTAAAAATGATATTACAACGCCGGGGGCTTCACAATACGATCCTGTAAAATATGAGCAAAAAGCAGATTCGGACGAGGACGGCGCGAATAAGTACGGACATTTCTCGGGCTTGTATACGGCAGGTGATGTGACAGACGGTGAAGGCGCGAAATATTACGGCTTTAATTGGGGCTGTAACGCTATAGATTTTGATGAAAACGGCGTATCTGACGGTAAGCTGAAGGTTCATTTCCGTTTCCGTCCCACAGAACTGACCGTAAATAGAGAAGCGCAGATAGTAAATGCTGCGGACGGGACAACAGCAAACGCAAACTCGTTTGGTTCGGTTTTAATCGGAAACAGTGACCAAAAGGGAGGAAATATAAGCAATAAAAATGATGCAAGAGGAAATCTGCTTGCGATTATCAACGTCAGAGAAGGAAATCTGCGTATGCTAAATGTTGACGGCGGCGCGCATACGGCGTTTACGGACGCGGAGGGTAATAATGCGGCAGTAGAGAAAGATAAATGGTACACCTGTGACGCTGTGCTTGATTTGAATAACCGCTCGGTTGAAGCTAAGGTAAAAGAGGATGAAACAGGCAGGATTTTTAAAGCGTCCGCAACGGGAATAGCTCAGAGAACCGGCAATAACGCTTGGGGCGATTGGCCAGCCGCTCCGGAGCCGTGCTTCAAGAGCCTTGCGGTACTCGGCACGATGGATATAGACGATATTGAAATAAAGACCGATTATTCGCCAAGCCTAACCGCAACCGAAACTAAGGCGACGGCGAAAGCTGCAACGGTAAGACAAACCAATTATATGATTATTGTGCAGTATGATGAAAATGACAGAATTGCGGCTGTAGAGGATAAGATGTTTACGCTTGAAGAAGGTCAGGCTTCTGTTTACAGTCAGGATGTAAATTGGGCTGACGGAGCGGTTCGGGCAAAAGCGTTCATTTGGGATAATTTGAGCGATGCCAATCCGCTGGAAAAGTGTGCCGAAATACTAAGACCCATAGCGGAGCAAACCGAGGGTACAGAATAATTAAATTCGGGGCGGTTGTCCGTTTTGCGGATAACTTTTAAAGGAGCTACAAATATTATGAACAAGGCAATTAAAAAAATTATTGCGCTTTCAATGGCAATCGCAATGATACCGTTAACGGCGGTTGTGCGTCCTATGGCGGCGGAAACAGACCTGTATACAGTAGAATGCGGCGCGGACGGCAAAGTTGTTATAACGGGCAGTATAAGTCCATCGAATGAAAAGTATTTTGCAAGCCTGCGCGTGCTGAAAAACGGCGCGGAGCTTTCTGAACTGACAGGCGATCCTGCATCAGATCTTGCGATTACCGATTTTATAGACCAAACTGAAGTTTTGCAAGGCGATACGGAGTTTGAATTCGACTTTGTTCTGCCGGACGGGGAGTCGGGAAAACGCGCCGCGCGTCTGACAGGGAGCAGCGGCGAGTCTCGGGATTTGACGCTTTACTATATCAAAACCGCGGACTATGCGGCTGCTGCAAGAGAAGTAAACGCGGCGCTTGGCAGCTTTGATACATTCAAGGTTGCCTGCGAGAACGGCAACAATCTGTTTTGTTTGGGCATTGAGGAAGAAAATGCCGACAAGCGGAATACTGCGCTGAAATTTATGTATGAAAGCGTAAAGACGCAGGGCATAAGCGCGACCGATCGTTTAGAAACAATTCGTACGTTTGAAGCGTCAGCTTTTGCGGCGGCATACAAACAGGGCGGCGTTAATCTTGCCGATTATCGTTCTGCGCTTAAATATTTCGGAGATGACGTTAATGAATGGGCAGATTTTGTTTTGAAAGCCCCTAAGGCATTAGAGAAATTTCAATCATTTATGTCCGGCGCAAGCTACAGTAATCTTGGCAGCTTTGGAGCCGCGATAAAAGAGGGACTTATTCTTGCGGTTGTGAGATATCCGAACGGAGCGAACAATATCGGCAGAGTTTTTAAGGCGTTCAGCGATATGACAAATATCAGAACAGACAGCGAAACAGCAATTTATCAGAAGCTCTCGGGGAATTACAATAGTCTTGAAGCTGTGCTCGAAAAGTACAGCGAACTGAAAAAATCAGATAATAATACAAATAAGTTTGATGGCGCGTCAGGCGGCGGTGGCGAAAGCGGAAGTACCGTTTCCGTAAACGTTCCGTCAAGTAACGGAGAACGCGATATTTCGGTTAAACCGCTCAAAATTCAGTTTGCAGATTTGGATATTGCGGATTGGGCGTATGAAGCGATTACTTCGCTTGCCGAGCGAGGTATTGTAAGCGGACGCACAAATACAACGTTTGCGCCGCTTGAAAAAGTCACGAGAGAAGAATTTGTTAAGCTGCTCGTTTGTGCCGCAGGCTATGAGAACCTTGAATTTACAAGCGGACGTTTTACTGATGTGCCTGTTGGAAGCTGGTATGAAAAATATGTCTGCATAGCTGCGGAAAGCGGACTTGTATACGGAATTGAGAAGGATAGGTTTGGCGTGGGCGAGAATGTTACGAGACAGGATATGCTTGTAATGATTTATCGCGCGCTTAGTAAGAAGAATACCGCTCCTGCGGCGGCTGAACCGGAATTTGCCGATACAGACGCGATTGCGGACTATGCAAAAAGCGCTGTCGGAGCGCTCAGCGGAGGCGGCTATATAAACGGTGTAGGGGATAATAAATTCAATCCCAAAGGTACGGCTACCAGAGCGGAAACCGCGCAGATGTTATATAACGTCATAACGCTGCTTAGCGGTGGGAACACTGAAGATGAAAATCAAAACGATGACAGCGCGCAAAGCCCGGGAAAACAGAGCGCGTCGGCTGCGCAAGATAAAAATTATGAAAATGCGTTTAGCCTTTTATCAAGCTTAGGAATTTATGACAATGGTCTTTTGTATGAGAAAACGGAAGCCGACGGCGCTGTAACGCGCGGAGACTTTGCGGTTTATTTCGCGAGATTGATGAATATTGACAATGTGGGCGTGTCCGAGTTTTATTATACCGATGTGCCCAAAAGTCATTATGCCTTTGACGAAATCGGCGCGCTGACTAAGTATGGTTATATTTCGGAAACAGAGGATAAGAAGTTCAGACCCGACGATCCGATTTCATCACAGGAAGCGTCAATGACTGCGATTAAAGGGATTGGACTTAGCGATATGATTAAAAGCGGTTATACGGACGAGGCATTTATACGTGACGCCATGCGTGAAGCAGGAATTTCATATTACGCGGACGGGGATTTAACCTTCCGCGATATGACGATGATGATGTATAACGTTTTGCTTGCGGATTGCTATAAGCTGACAAGTACGGGTATGTACAGCAAGTATTCCAAAACGGACGGAAATTCCTTGCTTTATGAAACACGAAAAATGCGGTTTGTTAAGAAAGGCTTTCTAACCGCCGCAAACGGAATGGATATTTACGGCGCGAAAACAAATGCAAATTCGGTTGTGATTGACGGTACGGTGTTTAGCTCGGGCAATAAAAATTATTCTCGGTTTTTAGGACGGAATGTTGATTATGTTTACAGCGACGAAGACGGTTTGACGCTTTGCTGGGCAGCCGAAAAAGACGGCAGCGGAAGCGGTGAAATAACGCTGACTATCGGAAACAACGGCGGTTATGACCCGCAGAAAAATGAATTTTGGTATTATGAGAATAACAGAGAACGTCATGTAAAGATAGCCAATTCGGCAATTATGGTCTATAACGGCAGACCGCTTAGCGGCGGCGCGGAGGACATTCTTTCAAGACCTAAGACTAAAGTGACGCTTCTGTCCTCAGAGGATAGAAACATCTATGACATTGTTTTGATAGACGGCTATGAAAACATGATAGTCACGGGGAAAAATTCCGACACTTATGCCGTTTTTGATAAAAATTCATCCAAGAGTATCAGGCTTGAAGCTGCCTTGTACGAATGTTTTTCCATTGAAGATACAGTGGGCATAGAGCGTGATTGGTCGGAAATTCAAGACGGCGCTGTTTTAAGCATATTTCAATCTCAGGACGGGCAATGCCTGAGAGTGGTGGTGTCCGAGGATACAATAACGGGAAATGTCAGCGGAATAGACGATAGCAATTATGTTGTAATTAACGATGAAACCTATGAGGTTTACAGTGACGAAGTGCTGACGAAATTATCGGCAGGGATGTCGGTGACCTGTTATTTGGATTGCTTCGGTTATATTGCGGAGGTACAGACGCAGGCATCTTCAGACAGATTTGTAGGCTTTGCGCTTAATGGTTTTTGTGATTACGAACGCGGTGACGCGGTTTTGGGAATGCACATATTGTCTGAAACAGGCAATATAGAATATTACGAAACAAACGGGAAGATTAACATAAACGGCGAGACCTATAAGGATATTAAGACAGCATTCGCCAAGCTTACGGAGAACGGTGAATTTAAACCGCAGATTATGCTTTGCAAGCTGAGCGGAGACGGTAAGCTGACGCGGATTGATACGGCGTCGCCTGATGATGGCGGAGTACATCCGCTGACAATAAACCGAGAGATTAAAAAGGATTTGGAAAAGGTAGAACATGGAATGTACGCAGGCGGAAGAATAGGCGTAAACATGCTTACAAATTCCAATACAAAGGTATTTTCCGTGCCGGAGAATATAGGAAGTGATTTTTCGAGGTGCTTTGTTTCAAGCTTGAGAATGTGGGACGATTACCGAGGAGCCGTGAGCTACAGAACAACTTCCGAGGACACGTTTTATGAACAGTATATTGTAACGCGTCAGATTACGTACGGCGATACGGCGGCTAATCATGCAATTCAGATGATAGATAAAATCTATACTTCGGTAGATGACAATGATGAGATTGTACAAAATATTGTATATACTACGGGAGCCGGAACATCAGAAGCGGCGGTAGCCAAATATTTGGACCTTGACGCATATAATCTCAAGCGCGGCGACGCCGTAAGACTTGCGACAACGGCCTCCAATAAAAATCAAGTGGAGTATGTAAGCATTGTATCGCGCGCAGGCGAAAATACGGCGGTAGGAGAGTCGCTTCGCGAAACGCCGTATGCTACGCGCACAATCAGCGCGTATGCCTATGACAAATTAGGCTATGCGGTAAAATTGGGCTGGGACAGCGGAGATACGTTTGATGAGATTATTCAGATAAATTCGGGCACGCCAATCGCGGTATACGATTCCGAACGAAATGAGGTTCGTATAGGCACGATAGAGGACATAAAAACATACAGATCGGACGGCGAAGCGTCAAGGCTTTTAATACAGTCCTATCAGGGCAATTTGCAGCGCGTATTTGTATACAGATAGACAGCTATTTTCTTTATAAAGTTGGTGAAAATCATATGAAAAAAATCAGAATATGTTTTGCTTCGGTTATTCTTGCGGTTTGTACGTCAGTTTCCGCCGTGAACGCTTCTGCGCTTACTCTTGTGTTTCAGGGAGTGGCGGCGGACATGGCAGGGAAAGACGTAACAGTCGGAGTATATGACAAAGACCCGTTGGCAGATGATTTTACGCTTGAAAACGTTAAGTATATTGACCAGTCTGAAATAGCGGAGGATGGCTCGTTCCGTATGCGTATTCCGCTAAGAGAGGTTTTGGACAGCTCTGAGGGGCTTACGGTAAGAAGTAATATAAAAGGTATGACAGTTTCGGAACAACAGTATATTTACTGTTCAGATAACGGTGTTTCCTTAAGCGCGGGAACAAAAGAAAATCCGTGCAGCTTTAAAACCGCTTTGGATATAGCGGCGAGCGGCGATACAATAGTATTGCTCGACACGATAACAATTCCTGCGGATTTTGTATGGCGGCAGTCGGATAAAACAATTCGCATTGAAGGTTATCAGGATGTGGGAAAGCTGGATTTAACCGCTGTTGAAGCATTTTCTGTCGGCTGTAATGTTACCTTTGACAATTTGGAGCTTCTCGTACATGACGGAACGGACAGCTCATCGGCAAACCAAACCCTCATTTATGCGCAGGGAAATCATGTAATAATGGAAAAAGGCGTTACAACAAACCACTTTGTAAAGGCGATTTTCGGCGGCGCAAAGGGTAAAGCGCTGACGCATACGAATTTGGAAGTCTACGGCGGAGATTACAAGGGGATTTACGGCGGCGGAGACCAAGGCAATATCACGGGTAATTCCTCGGTGATTGTCGGAGGAAAGACAAACAGTAATACAATACTGACGATAGGAAACTCAAAAGGAAAGTTTGAGGGGCTCAAGGGAACAGGCGGCACAGTGCTGGCAGGCGGTAATGGAAGCAATGTCATGGGTACGGCGTTTGTAACCGTTAAAGACGACGCTGTCGTGCAATATGTACGGGGCGGCGGCACGGGCGAAACAAATTTGACAGTGGGAAAATGCCGTATAAACATAGAAGGCGGCACGATTATGAATGTGTTTGCCGCAGTCGGGCGTTCAAGCAGGGAGTCGGAATATATCTGCAATTCGGAGGTCGTAATGACGGGCGGCGAAGCCGAAGCGGTGTTTGCCGGAGCTGAAAGAAGGGACATTTACGGAAAAATCACATGTTACTTGCTTGGCGGAACGATTACCCGACGCGCGTATGCAGGATGTTATAACGATTACGGCTTTTCGGGATGGGGAGGCACTTGCGCGGTTCACGGAACGGCAACGCTTGTATTCGGACCTGATCTGGGCTCAAATACAATGACCGATACGCAGTCGGGAAACGGAATTTTCGGCGGCAGCCGCAGATCGGTGAATTCCTCTGACGAAATAGGGCGGCTGGTGTTTTTAGACGGTTGTTATGACAGATTTAAAGCAAATATCGGAAAAAACGATATGTGCAGAAGTCATCATGATTATCTGCTGTCAGAAGGAATAAACGGCAGCGCGATGTTTTCGGATTTGACAGACGAAGCATCGCCGGAGGTTTCGGCTTCACAGATAAAAATTACCCCCGACAGCGGTTATGACGCCTTGTTAAACGGCGAAATAATCACCGATCAATACTGCGCCTTGCAAAACAGCGCGTTGGCAGAGGTTTCTTTTATAAGTAACGGCAGCGGGGAACGCGAAACGGAAATTACAAGCGCATACGGTATAGCCGGTTCAGATGGCGTAAATGTGAATTATTACACTGCCCAAAAAGGTAAATTGATTGTGGTGGTGTACGACGCCGAGGACAGATTGGTTGGTACGGCAATGGAGGATGTAAATCCTGCTTCGTCTATGCAGGAAGCCGCGCTTTCGGTTGATTGCAGTCTTAACAGTACGTATAATGTGAAGGTTATGTTGTGGGACGGCATGGATAGTATAATACCGCTTTGTCCGCCGTTTCCGGTTAGTGTAAATGTGCAGTAGATAAAAAAGATTGGAGGAACAGATTTGTTATGCCTATTTATGAGAGGGAAAGCAAATATATAAAATTGTTGGCGCAGGGAGACCTTTCCGTTAAGGATTTGGCAAAAGCGTTGTTTATTAGTGTGCCTACGGTTCGGCGTGATATTGTTATGATGAAGAAAAAGGATTTGATAGAAAGTCAAAATGGCATTGTCAAACTAAAAAGCACGTCGGCGGATACCCGTATTCCGCTGATAATCAGAAACACTGAAAATATGGAAGTAAAAAATAATATTGCGGAAAAGGCGAGCGCCTACATAAAAGACGGTGATGTTATTATGCTTGATGCTTCCACAACCGCTTATGCGCTTCTCCCATATCTTTCGAAATTTCAAAATTTGTTTGTAATAACAAACGGCGCAAAGACTGCTATTGACCTTGTTGTTCTCGGCATTAAAACTATATGTCTGGGAGGTGAAATGACATCGGAGTCTTTTTCTTACATCGGGCCCGATGCTGAACGTACGCTTAGAAAGTATAACGCGGACATTGCCTTTTTCTCTTGCAGAGGGTTTGAAAAAGGAGTGGCAACAGACAATTCCATTATGGAAAACAGTATTCGGCAAATAATGATGGCAAATTCCAGCCGGAGTTATCTTTTGTGCGATAGAAGTAAATTTGGAAAACATTATCTGAATTACCTCTGCAAAGCGGAGGAGATTGACGGAGTTATAACAGAAGAATAACACTGTTATATAAAAAAGTAAATTATTTAGATTTGAGGAGATTATTATGAATAATAGCAAACGTGTACTCTTAGATGCGCATAGAGGAAACTCGAAATATTTTCCCGAAAATACGATGCCGTCTTTTAAATCGGCCCTTGAAATGGAAATTGATATGATTGAAACCGATGTTCATATGACAAGTGACGGAGAAATTATTGTTATGCATGATGAATGTGTAGACCGTACAACAAACGGTACAGGCGCAATCAGAAATTTTACTTTGGCACAGATTAAAGCTCTTGACGCCGGTTCATGGAAGGATGAAAAATTTAAAGGAACGCAGGTTCCGACGTTCAGAGAGTTTTTGGAGCTGGCTATGACCCGGAAGGATTTGACTTATATTATTGAGTTTAAAGATTATCCCGGAATTATGGGAGACAGAGCTTATAAATCGTGCGACAAAACTATCGCATTAATTGAAGAATACAATATGAGTGATAATGTGATTTTAAACAGCTTCAGCGGTGAAATTTTAGAGTATCTGGAAGAAAAATATAAACACAAATATCGGCTGGAGGGCTTTTTCCCTATTGAAAGAATGGGAGATAAACTGACAAGAGACCCCTATGAATATATGTACAGTATGTGCTTGTTTGGCTCGGAAAATCCCGTAGCGGATAAGGAAAGCTTTGATTATGTAATAAGCCGCGGGGTGAAACCGTGGGTATACTATCCAAACGAGGACGAGGATATATATCGTTTATCAATAGAGCGCGGAGCGGTAGGGCTCACTGCCAACGATCCGAAAAAAGCACACGAAATTTTAAAGAAATTGGGGGCAAGATAGAATGAACATAAAGGAATTGGAGAGTATCCGCCAAACAGGCTGCCCATGCGGAAAAGAACATGCTCTTGCAATAGATAAAATCATTACGGGGAAAGGGGTTATAAAACAAATACCTCAGATTATAGAAGGATATAAAGCAAAAAAAGCATTTATATTATCGGATA
This sequence comes from uncultured Lachnospiraceae bacterium, assembly GCA_964447095.1. Classification (GTDB taxonomy): domain Bacteria; phylum Bacillota; class Clostridia; order UBA1381; family UBA1381; genus JALEPO01. The sequence continues at coordinate 30,624 of CAYUSE010000001.1, forward strand.
AAAATACATATTTTGCGGCAGGAAAAGCCGTTTGTGAAATTTTAAACGACAGTTGTATATCATTTAGCAGCTATTCTTTCAGAAAAAATCATCTGGAACCGAACGAAGAAAACGTAGGTCTTGCACAGATGTATTTTGATAACGAATGTGACATTATTATCGGTGTGGGGTCGGGAGTAATAAACGATATAGGTAAAATTCTGAGCGCGGCATCAGGCAAACCGTATATCATAGTAGCTACCGCACCGTCTATGGACGGTTATGCGTCCGCATCGTCTTCTATGAGCCGCGAAGGTTTAAAACTTACGCTGCAAAGCAAATGTCCGAACGTAATTGTCGGAGATACAGATATTCTGCGCTGTGCGCCGCTGAAATTAATGCGTTCGGGATTGGGAGATATGCTGGCGAAATATGTGAGTATTTGTGAGTGGCGTATTTCAAACCTGATTAACGGTGAATATTACTGCGAGGAGATTGCAGAGCTTGTACGTTCTTCATTAAAACGCTGTATTGAGCTCGCTCCGAAGCTTATAAAAAGAGATGAGGCAGCGGTTGAAGCGGTATTTAACGGATTGGTGGTCTGCGGCGCTGCAATGAGCTATGCGGGATTGTCCAGACCGGCTTCGGGAGTGGAACATTATATGTCCCATGTATGGGATATGCGTGGAGAAGCTTTTGCAACACCTGTTGAGCTTCACGGCTTGCAATGCGGTGTGGGAACTTTAATTGCCGTGCGTATGTATGAAAAGTTGAAAAAAATGTCTTTTGACAAAAGTAAGGCTCTGTCTTATGCGGAAAACTTTGATTTGGAGCAGTGGAATGAAAAACTGCGTTCTTTCCTTGGAAAAGGAGCGGAGGTTATGATTGAGCTTGAAAAAGAGGAACAGAAATACAGCGCGGAAAAACATAAAAAGCGGTTGAAAATTATCCTGCAAAATCTTGATAGGATATTTGATATTATATCGGAAGAATTGCCGCCATACGATGAGCTCGAAGCTCTGCTTGACAGCGTCGGAGCGCCTAAAACGCCTGAGGAGATAGGGCAAAGCACTGAAATTATTCCTATGACGTTTATGGCGACAAAGGATATTCGCGATAAATATGTTTTATCGCGTTTGGCTTGGGATTTAGGCATTTTGGAGGAAATCGCCGAAGCTTATACACGATAAAAATAATACGAAACGGAGTGGAATTATAATGAGAATACCCAGACCTGAACACCCTAATCCGCAGTTTGAACGAGAAAGCTGGACGAATTTGAACGGTGAATGGGAATTTGAAATTGATTGCGGAAAGAGCGGAATTGACCGCAAATTTTATGAACGTGACTGCCTGAACGGTAAAATAATTGTTCCGTTCTGTCCTGAAAGCGAGCTGTCGGGGGTCGGAAACAAGGACTTTATGGCGGCGGTTTGGTACCGCCGCGAGTTTGAACTGACAAACGAGCAAATGAACGGCAGAGTTTTATTGCATTTTGGCGCGGTTGATTATGAAACCGTAGTTTATATAAATAAAACAGAGGTCGGCAGACATAAGGGCGGTTATACTTCGTTTGAATTTGATATAACGGATTTTGTAAACGAGGGTAAAAATACGGTTACCGTGTGCGCGATTGATGATGTAAGAAGCGGCGCGCAGGCTCGCGGAAAACAGTCTGAATTATATTATTCCCATAAGTGTGATTATACGCGTACCACGGGAATTTGGCAGACTGTATGGCTTGAATATGTGCCAAAAAATTATATCAGGCGAGTGTGGTTTTATCCGGACGCTGAGAATTGTAAGCTGTCTGTAAAGGCGGAGGTTTGCGGCAGAGGAAGAATTGAAATAAACACGTCGTATGAGGGGAGAAGCACCGGAGGAGGACACGCAAATACAAACGGAGAAACGGTTTGCCTTGAAATTCCGCTTACCGAAAAGCAGCTTTGGGAAGTCGGCAACGGCAGACTTTACGATGTAACAATAATCTTTGGTGAAGACAGGGTAAAAAGCTATTTCGGACTCAGAAGCATTCGCTTGGACGGAATGAAATTCTTAATTAATGAAAAATCTGTTTTTCAGCGTCTGGTACTTGATCAGGGTTTTTATCCCGATGGAATTTACACTGCCCCGACTGAAGACGCGCTCGTGTATGACATAGCGATGTCTGTTAATATTGGTTTTAACGGCGCAAGGCTGCATGAAAAGGTTTTTGAACCGAGATTTTTATACCACTGCGATAAAATGGGATATATCGTATGGGGCGAATATGCAAATTGGGGCTTTGACCATTCAGACCCTGCGTTATTGAGCGTGTATTTAAATGAATGGCGTGAGGCGGTTATGCGTGATTTTAATCATCCCGCTATTGTCGGCTGGTGTCCGTTTAATGAGACGTGGGATAAGCACGGCTGTCAGCAGGACAACAGAATTTTAGAAACGGTTTACCGCGAAACAAAGCTGTGGGACGCTACGCGTCCGTGTATAGATACAAGCGGAAATTATCATGTTGTTACGGATATTTACGATGTGCATGACTATGACCAAAATCCTGAAACGTTTGCGGCAAGGTATGCGCAGTTTAAGGGAATTGAAGAGCCCGAGCCTTATCAGAAAAAGGCGATAGGACGCCAGACATATAACGGTGAACCGTTTTTTGTCAGCGAATACGGCGGTATTCAGTGGAATGCCGACAAATATGACGGCGGCTGGGGCTATGGAAACGGACCTGCGACTGAGGAAGAATTTTTAACAAGATTAAAGGGCTTGACCGACGCATTTTTGGATAATGAGAACATCTTCGGATATTGCTATACGCAGCTTTATGATGTGGAGCAGGAGGTTAACGGTTTGTATACGTATGACAGAAAGCCGAAATTTAACAGTGAAACATTGCGTAAGATTATGGGACGCAAGGCGAAAATAGAGGAGTAACATATTATGAAATTGACAACGGAACAAATTAAGAAAATTACACAGGGGGCGGCATATGTCAGTGAAGAAAACGAACGCGTGAAATTTCATCGGTTTACGGCAGAACAGGAAGAAGCATATAAAGAAAGCGGAAACATGGAGTTTTACATAAAGACATTTGCGACTGCGGGCATACAGCTTGCGTTTAAGACAGACAGTGAAAAAATGTTTTTGAAGGTCTTTACCTCTGATACGACCTCCCGTTCGTTTTTCGCGCACGATGTGATGATAAACGGCAAAAGAATTGGCAGTCTTGACAACTTTTCAGGCAAAATTACGGACGAGGATTATCTTTTTAGGGAATATCCGCTTGGTGAATATTCAAAGCAATTTGATATAGGCAAAGGCATGAAGGAAGTACGCATACTGTTTCCGTTCTCTGTACGCTCTGAGATAATGGAATTTTCCTTGGATGACGGAGCGGAAATTATTCCGCTGAAAGAGAAAAAGAAAATAATATTTTTCGGAGACTCAATTACACAGGGCTATGATGCGGTTTACGCTGAAAATCATTATGCAGTACAGGTTGCGTCTGCTCTTAGAGCGGAGGGCTTTAATAAAGGAATAGGCGGCGAGATATTTTTTCCACCGCTGGCAAGGGCACGCGATGACTTTGAACCAGATTATGTAGTCGTTGCTTATGGCACAAATGATTGGGGAAAGCGCACTGCGGAGGAATTTACCGAAAAGTGCAGAGAGTTTTACTCTGCGGTTTCCGAAAACTATCCGAAAGCTAAAATTTTTTCATTGACTCCGATATGGAGAAAAGACAATGATGAGCAAAGAAAGCTCGGCGCATTTTCTGATATAGGCAAAATAATCGGCAGCGTTACCGAAAATATGAATAACGTTATATGTTTGTCAGGCTGGGACTTTATTCCGCACGAAGAAAAATATTATTCAGATCTGAGACTGCATCCTAATGACGACGGATTTGTGTTTTATGCAAAAAATCTTATCAACGCAATAAGACAATATATTTAGGAGCTGCTTAATATGAACGGACAGGAAAGCTTAAGAGAAAAGAAATTATTTCTCTTGGATATGGATGGGACGATATATCTGGATAATGAACTCTTTGACGGAACACTTGATTTTTTGAAATACGTTAAAGAAATCGGCGGTAAATATCTGTTTTTGACTAATAATTCTTCAAAAAGCGTGACAAGCTATATCGAAAAACTTAACGGTCTTGGAATAGCAGCAAACGCGAATGATTTTCTTACATCTGTTGATGCGGCTAAGACGCATATTAGGGGCAAATACAAAAAAATATACGTACTTGGAACACAGTCCTTAAAAGACGATTTGGCAAACAGCGGATTTCATATTACCGATGAACGCGAGACGGGTATTGACTGCGTTCTTATGGGGTTTGATACGGAGCTGACTTTTCAGAAATTAGAGGATGCCTGCGTGCTGCTGAGAGAGGATATAGATTATCTTGCCACAAATCCCGATTATGTATGCCCTACATGGTACGGATATGTGCCGGACTGCGGCAGTGTGGCGGATATGATATATAACGCTACAAAAAAACGCCCGTATTTTATCGGAAAGCCGCAGCCTGACATGGTATATCTTGCGATGAAAAAAACAGGATTTTCCAAAAAGCAGACCGTTATTATCGGCGACAGAATATATACCGACATTGCCTGCGGCGTAAATGCCGGTATTGACTCAATTATGGTTTTGAGCGGAGAAGCGACAATGGAAGATGCGGAAAACGGCGATATTAAGCCTGCATATATTTATAAAAATATCAGAGAAATATATGACGTTTTAAAATAAAGTAAAATATATCGCTGATCTCAGAATATACGGTTTTTCTTGTTACCTTAATAAGACCCTCTCTCCCCCTGTAATATATAATCGTATGTTCTGTGATGAGCGATATATTAAAGAAGGAGGCTGAAAAATGGCAAAAAAATTGAGGAATTTGTGCGTTTTAGTGTTTGCGGCTTGCGTGTTTGCAGGCACTGCTGCGCTTGCTGCGGAAGATGCGCGTGTGTTTTTTGCGCCGCAGAGCATGAATGAGGATGATGAAATAATCGTTCCTATTTATACGGAAAATCTGCCGAAGGATAACGACGGACTGTGCGGAACTGAGTTTAAGTTCGCATACGATACGGAGCATTTTACGCTCAAAACGGACGAGGACGGCAAACCGTTTTTGGGAACAGCTTCGGCAATGCTTGTGCAAAACACGGATATTGTGGACGTTACCGAGAATAACGGCGTTGTTTCGGTAAGCTATGTGGATTTCAGCGTCGAAAATAACATGGTTCTGCGCGACGGACCGCTCTTCTATTTCACGTTAATTCCGAAAAATCCGAACGCGCTGTGGAACTCGGACGATTATTATCCGATACGCTTTCTTGCGGACAGCGTAAATCTGATTACGCTTGACAAAAAGAATTTAAGTCTTTCAGGAATAAGCGCTGAAGGTATAGATACGTATGTGGGCGGCTACAATGTGTATCCAAAGTTTGAAATACCGAAAATCGAGGATGAAATAGATTTTAAGGACGGCGTTTCAGCCGTATACATAAACGGCGAGGAAATAAAAATAGATACTAAGCCATATACAAAGGACGAATTAATGATACCGCTTCGGGCTCTTGCGGAGGCTTGCGGTATGGAAATATATTGGGATGATGAAACACAAACTGTTTCATTGTTTTATCCGTATATAAGCGTGTATTTTGACATGAAAAACGGAAACACGTACATAAACGCAAAACAAAGAACAGATTTGGGCAAAGCCGAAATCGTAAACGGACGGACATTCGCGCCTGTATCGGCAATACGGGAAATGTTTAAGGATATGTCAGGAAATAGCGGCGATAACGTGTCGTCGGATTTAAATAAAAAAGAGGAGGAAGAAAAATGAAGAAGGTATTATCAGGAATTTTAGCTTTAATGATTGCGGGAAGTGTTTCTATTTCCGCGTTTGCCGCTGAGGGAAATATTGAAGCGGTTGAAGTAACGGTAAACAGTGAAACGGAAAATCTGAAAGACACTTTAAAAGATAACGTGTCTGACGAGGAGGGAATGCTGCGTATTTCACCGGACACGTTGCTTAGAATAAAGTTGAAATTAAATGGCGATGATGCGTCGGAAAAGGATATGAGTTTTATTGCAAACAAAAACCTTGGTGAAAATGAAACAATAAGCAAGGACATAGTACAGTTTATTGATGAAAAAACAACAGATGAGGAGGGTACTGTAACAATCCAATTCAGACCTCGTTTAAATCAGGACACAGGTATATATAATATGCGCGCAAATGCGCAGGGCGCAGCTATGTTCAGTAAATTTTATAAGACTGTCGCAGGTGAAAAGCAGCCCGTATTATCAGCACCGTCCGATACACCGTCGGGAGATGATATAACAGCTACAATAAGCGACTACACAGAAGCTTGGGAAAACGCAAATGAGCTTTTTATAATTGGTGAAGGAGACAGCAAAACAAAAATAGAAAATTACACAATCGAGGGCGACACCGAAATAAAAACGCTAAAAATCCCTGCAACGGGAGTATTGGCAGCTCCCGGGGAATACACACTGAAGTTTACTCCAAAACAAACGGGCAGCGCGTATAACCCGATTACATTCAAAGCAACGGTTACAGAAAAGGTATATTCGGTTATATTTGATGTAGAAGGCGTAAGTGTAGCCCCGTTTAAGGCAAGCGACATAACGGAAAACGGAATTACGCTGCCTGCGAATGTACATGTAAACAACGGCTATGAATTTAAGGGCTGGTATAAGGGCGAAACAAAGGTTGACGCCATTACGTCTGCGAATTTAGAGTCACTGTACGGCGAGGGCAAAACTTTAAATCTTACGGCAAAAATTGAACCGACAGCCTATACGATTACATATAATCTTGATAACGGAGAAAATGCAAGCGGCAACCCTGAAGAATATACAATCGAGAGTGATACAATTACATTGCTTACTCCGACAAGATTAGGTTATACATTTGCAGGCTGGTACAGCGATGAAGATAAGACCGTAAAGGTTACTGAAATCGCCAAAGGCTCAACGGGTGATAAGACGCTTTACGCGAAGTGGGAGGAAAAAATGCTCGCGGTGACAAAGAGCGTTGTTTCTTCAACAAACCATGATGTTGTCGGAGGAACGGAAAATGTTATTGCAGGGGTTAACTCTACCGTGCAGGAGGGCGCGGAGGTGACATTTACCGTAACGCCGCCTGTAGGATATGATGTAGAAAGTGTTACATGCAATGGCACGGAGTGTGAAGAGACGGAAAACGGTTACAAGTTAACGGCATCGGGCGAGACTGTTGAAATAGCGGTAACGCTTGCGCCGATAACATATACTATAGAATTTGATGTGAACGGCGGCGTCGGCGAGTTTGAAGCGGTATACGGCACGATTGAGCAGCCTCCGACACTTCCGACAGATAAGCCGACGAAAGAAGGCTATCATTTTGACGGATGGTTTACAAGCGCGGAAAACGGCAGACCGATTACGCAGGACATTATAGATAAAAACTTTGCGGACAAAATTTCGAGCTTTGATGAAAACCATAAAATCACGGCTGTGGCAGTGTATGCGGAAAACGGCAAGTATACGGTTATCTATCAGGCGCCTGCGGTAAAAGATGAAACAAAAATACCGCCGCAGCAGGTAAATGTTGATTGGGAAATAACGAAGGAAATCACCATTTCTGAAATAGAGCCCGAAAAAGACGGCTATATATTTGCAGGCTGGAAGGTTAAAGTGAATGACAGCGCAGATTTTGAGTCGGATACGATATACAAAAGGGATGGGGACAATAAAACGTATACAGTAGCTGAGGGAGTTACAAAGGTAACTTTTGTGGCTCAATGGACTGCTGAAAAATACACAATCTCGTATGAGCTTAACGGCGGAACAAATAATGAAAGCAATCCAACCGAATATACAGCCGATACGGAAACAATTACTCTTGCGGCGCCGACTAAAGCAGGATACACCTTTGCAGGCTGGTACACAGAAGCGGAGTTTACTAATGAAACGGGTTCAATTGCCAAAGGCTCAACAGGCAATAAGACGTTTTACGCAAAGTGGAAGCCTGTAACGTATACAATCACTTTAAACAACGACGGAACAAGCAGTGAAATAAGCGGAACGGTCGAAAATCTGCCGAAGCTTACAACGCCTGCAAAGGACGGTTATGAGTTCAGGGGCTGGTTTACAGCGGCGGAAGGCGGCGATAAGGTAGACTCAATTACGGCGGAAAACATTGCAAGCCTCGGCGGTAAAACGCTTTACGCCCGCTGGGAGGAAATTCAAACAGACGCTTATAAAATAGTGAGTATTGATACAGTAAACAGCAGTGTAAAGGTGATTAAGCGTACAGAAGACAGCGCATACCTTATAGTTGCAACTTACACGGAGAGCGGAAAGCTTGTAAAAGCGTCGATAAAGAATATATCAGCCGAACAGACAGACGCATCGGGAATAGATGTTTCAATGCCGAATGCATTTGGCGGTGAATATGTAAAAGTAAGGGTATTTATGTGGGATACGCTTGAAAGTATGCAGCCCAGATGCGGCGTGTTTGAAAATAAATAAAAAAATTCGTAAAATGCCTCTGCCGATGTAGTGGTGGAGGCATTTTAATATATGAAAGGGTGAGTAAAGTTGCTTGATATGCCAGAAATTATATGTATTGTCAGACTTGTAGCAGCGGCATTGTGCGGAACCCTGATTGGTTATGAACGCAAAAACCGTTCAAAATCGGCAGGTCTCCGCACTCACTGCGTGGTGGCGTGCGCGTCTGCGCTTATGATGATACTTTCAAAATATGCATATATGGATGTTATGGAAATGTACGGCGATTTGATGAAAATAGATCCGTCGCGAATAGCGTCGGGAGTTGTCAGCGGCATTGGATTTCTCGGAGCGGGTATGATTTTTGTCAATAAACAGACAGTTATGGGACTGACTACCGCAGCGGGAATTTGGGCGACATCGGGTATAGGCATGGCAATCGGCGCGGGAATGTATTGGATTGGCGGCGCGGCAACGCTTATAATATTGTGTATACAGATTATTTTGCATATGACGCCTAAATTGCTGATACACCGTGATAAAAATAAGGTCCAGCAAAAAAATGACAGCGATATAAATTCACTTGTACATGGTGAAATTGTTGGTATCAGACCTTTGGAGAAGGAATGTGACGGTAAATTGCTGTATACAATAATAGTCGCTTTGCCGAATGGTGATACAGAATAAAAATAATCAATATATTATATGAGGTGATTATAAAATGAGCTTTCCAAAAGATTTCTTGTGGGGTACAGCAGCCGCGGCATATCAAGTAGAGGGCGCGTGGAATGAAGATGGCAAAGGATTGTCAATATGGGATATTTTCTGTGAAAAAGACGGTGCGGTAAAAAATGGCGAGAATGGGCATACCGCCTGTGACCACTATCATCACTATAAAGAGGATGTTGCTTTAATGAAAAAGCTTGGACTTAAAGCATACCGCTTTTCTGTGTCATGGCCGCGTATTATGCCGAATGGCTCAGGCAAGGTTAATGAAAAAGGCATAGAGTTTTATAATAAGCTGATTGATGAGCTTATCAAGAACGGTATTGAGCCTGTTATGACAATGTATCATTGGGATTTACCTGCAGAGCTTCACTACAGAGGCGGCTGGCTTAATCCCGAAATTGGAGATTATTTTGCAGAGTATGCAAAGGTGATTGCGGAACATTTCACGGACCGAGTGAAAAAAATTATTACGATAAACGAGCCTCTTTGTATAATAGGTCTCGGATATGCATTGGGTATTCAGGCACCGGGACTTAAACTATCTCAGCATGAATATTTAAAATGTGCCCATAATTTATTAATTGCGCACGGAAAAGCGGTAAAGACATTAAGAACATACGGGGCTAAGGACGTGCGGATAGGAATTGCTCCGAATATGGAGAACTTCTATCCCGTTAATGAAAAAGATGCTGCTGATATAAATGCGGCACGGAAAAAAATGTTTGAAATAGAGCATGGAAATTCACTCTCGTGGCTGCACCGCGTAAATTGGTGGCTTGATCCTGTTATAAATGGGCATTATCCGATTGAGGGAAAAGGAGAATATGACAATTTACTGCCGGCAGGATACGAAAGGGAAATAAAGGATATCGGCAATACGGTTGATTTTATATGCTTTAATCTGTATTTTGGCGCGCCTGTTACGGCAGATGAAAACGGGAACGCTGTTATGGCAGAGCTAAACGCGGCAAAGACGCAGCTTAAATGGTCTGTTACGCCCGATGCCATTAAGTGGACAGCAAAATTTCTGCATGACAGATATAATGTGCCGATTTATGTGAGCGAAAACGGAATGGCTTGTCATGATACAGTATCTTTGGATGGCAAGGTACACGACCCGAACAGGATTGACTATCTAAACAGATATTTATTAAAGCTTGGTGAAGCAATTGATGAAGGCGCAGATGTACGCGGATACTTTGTGTGGTCGTTTATGGATAATTTTGAATGGGCAGATGGATACGATCCGCGTTTTGGAATTGTGTATGTTGATTATAAAACGCAGGCACGAATTATTAAGGACAGCGCAGAATGGTATTCTAAAATCATAGAAACAAACGGCAAAGATCTGAATGGCTGAGATATGATATGAATAAGTCGATATAGTTTTATGGTATCTCTATTCCTCTTATTATATAAACCGTATATTCTGTGATGAGAGATATATTAATTTTGAGTTTGATGTGTTAGGAGAAGTAAAATAATATGAAAGATATATTGATGCAAACATATACTTACAAGTGTGAGTTGCATGCTCATTCATATCCTGTAAGCCTTTGTTCAGAAATATCACCTAAAGAGATGGCAAAGCTATTTATTGATAACGGATATTCTGCCATCGTTCTTACCAATCATTTCTATTTGGGATATAGAAATGGGTTTGAAAGTGATGCAGCTTATGTAGAATTTTACTATAATGCATATACTGAACTTTTGGAGGCGGCAGGAGACAAACTAAAGGTATGTCTTGGTATGGAAATACGTTTTGAAAATGAAGCAATGAATGACTATCTTGTATATGGAATAGACAAGTCAGATATTGGAAAGGCATGTTACTATTTGGACAAGGATATAGAAACATTTTACAAGGGATTTAAAAATGAAAGAAATGTTATCTTGCAAGCACATCCTTTTCGCGATGGTATGAAAGAGATAAATATGGATTATATTGATGGAATAGAAGTATTCAATATGCATATACACCATAACTCCAGAATAAGTAAGGCTGCTCAATGTGCGAAAGAATTAAATAAATTAAAACTATGCGGAACCGATTTACATTATCCATACCAAATAGGAACTTCATATGTGAGAACAAAATGTTTGCCAGAGAATTCATTTGATTTAGCAAAGTTAATTAAGTCTCAGGATATGATTTTACAGATTTCTGACAGCATAGTAATCCCATGATTTATGTGAGGAATATCAGATATGAGGAGGATACAACCATGATTTTTAAAGATAAAGGAAGAATTGTTTTTGCGGGAGATTCCGTGACAGAATTATATAGAGACTAACCGCAGTGATATGATGAGAGCAAGAATGGATGAATATGTCGCAATTTGCAGAAAACTTTCGGAAAAATATAAATGTATCTTTGTTGATTTTCAGAAAATATATGAGGATTATTGTAAAATTCGTCATTCTTCATATATTGCATGGGACAGAATACATCCTAATCAAATAGGGGCAACACTTATGGCGATGGCGTTTTTGGAAAAAACGGGATTTCAGCCAAGACCACTTCAAAGTGATGCGAAGAATGACTAAGCGCAAAGCTGCACAGATGATTATGGAGGAAGTTACTGATGTTAAAGAAAATCAAGAAATTTCAAAAACATCTTATTTTGGAGGAAAAGACTAAAGCGACAGTTGATAAGTATGTTCATGATGTGACAGCGTTTGTTAAATGGCTGGACGGACGTCGTATGAGTAAGGCCGCTGTGCAGAAATATAAGCAGTGGATTAAAACAGATTATAAGGTTAAAAGTGTAAATTCCATACTATCGTCATTAAATGCTTTTTTTCGTTGGATAAACCACCCTGAATACAGTGTAAAGGGAAAAACAGAATTGTTTTTATTCCGGATAATCTATGTGAAATGCTGATGATATATATAAGTGAAAAGAATATTAAAAATGGTCCTATATTTCTTACAAGTAACGGTAGACCGCTTAACAGAAGCAATATTTGTGCTGAAATGAAGTGCCTGTGTGAAAAAGCCGGAGTACAGTCAAGCAAGGTGTTTCCGCATAATCTAAGAAATTTGTTTGGCAAAACATATTACACGACATATCAGGATATAGTGCGTCTTGCTGATATTCTCGGACATACGAGTATAAATACAACGCGCATTTATACAGCGGAAAGTGGAGAGATACACAGAAGCCGTATTCAGAAACTTGATCTTGTACGGGATATTTATGCTGAAGATACAAGATAATTTATATTTTCTCCCATAATACATTTTTATGTATATTAAGCTTATGTTATGTATTATTTATATTTGCGGAGAGTATATCACAATTATGTATCAGAGCATTTTTGTGGGACAGCGTAGACGGAATGGAGCCGTTATGCGAAAATAAATCTGTTTTCCCATCATTTATAAATATTTATTCTGCATTTCTGACAAACACTAAATTATCAAGCTGTACCCATTCATTTGCATGAGCGTCTGAATACAAGCCAATCTCACACTGTCCGTTTAGGACTTCAATATCAGAAATTACAATCTCCGTCCACTCGTCGATCGCTGTTTTCAGCGGACAGTTAAACTCTTTGCCGCCGCTTGCGGCATATAGCTTGCATATATCCTGTCCGCCGCTGCTCTTCACCCACGCTTTTAACGTGTATTTTCCGTCAGACAAGCCGTCTATATTTTGCTTAATACAAGCGACATAATCCTCGCCGGCGCTTTGCTGCCATACAAAATTACCTGCGTACTGTCTGCCCGAAAGGTTACTGTTTGCAAGTCCTTCTATATTATCATATACTTCCCAGCCCGTAGGTATATATGTTTGCTTTCTGTCAGCTTCAAAATCCGGATTGTTTAAATAATTGTTGCCTTGTCCTATTTCCCACGTTCCCTTTTCCGCATCAAGCTTCCACTGGCTCAGATTATTGAAATGCGGAATACCGCTTTCGTCCATAGTAACCGGAACCCACTGATTATAGCCTATACCGTTACCTGCAAAATCACACCAGCGGTCTCCGCAGTATATGACTAAGTCCTGCTCACGGCCGTGAATTGTAGTGTAAAATCCCGCCTGCGAGTTATGCGCAAAGCTATCTTTCGTTCCGGGCATAATATGCGGCAAGCCTGTCTGAGCGTTGAATTTTCCAAGAATATCATCTGATTTAAAATAATATACGCGTGATGAATTCCAGCCGTATAAATCTGAGCCTGTAAAATAGTAATTGTTGTTATATTTAAACATGCAATTACCCTCAATGCCCTTTTTATCTCTCACTTCAACTGTGCCGTCCTCCTGCACAAATTCACCGTCTTTGTCATAATAAATTTGATTTACATTGTCGCTGTCAATATCCAAAAAGTCTGATTCTCTAAGAGGCGCGACATACAAATATTCTCTGCCCGAGGTGCTTGAACAGATAACGTATGCTTTGCCGTCATCATCCTGAAATACCGTTTGGTCACCTGTTGTTCCGTTTGCGAAATAGTCCACGCCTGACACGATTTTCTCAAATTTATAAGGACCTTCGGGTTTATCGCTTGTTGCAAACATCATTCCCGGAGCATACTGCGAAATCAGAACATACTTTTTTGTATTGCTGTTATAGGCTACGCCCATACGGCCTACCCAGCCAGCCTCTTTCATACCCTTAGTTTCTCTTGTCATTGGATAACCTTCAAATTTCCAGCTCACCAAATCATCGGAGGAATAACAGGTAAACGCTTCAAATGCAGCGTTTCCTGCCTTTCCGTTTTCGGGATTTGCCGCGTAGACAGACGCTTCTGCATACTTAACGCCGTACCAGTAATATGTATCATCGAATTTGAATATACCGCCGCCCTGTGAATAAATAGGATTTCCGTCAGTATCCTTATAAAATGTGTCATTCGTGATAGTGTTGTCTGACTTTTCTACTGTTACAGTACAGCTTGCGCTGTATCCGCCCTCCTCTGTTTTTGCAGTTATAATAGCTTTTCCTGCGCCGGCGGCAGTTACGATGCCGTCTGCAACCGTTGCGACAGAGGTATCGCTGCTTGTCCATATAAGCTTTTTGTTGGATGCGCTTGACGGATTTACGCTTGATTTAAGCGAGCATACTGCTCCGATTTCCGGAAGCGTAACTGAAGATTTGTCAAGCTCAATTCCGCTTGTTTTTGTATATGGTGTAACTGTTACATTGCATTCGTCCGAAAATATTCCGCTGGCCGCTGTTATAACAGCTTTTCCTGTGCTGACAGGAGTTATAATTCCGTTTGAGGAAACTGTTGCCACGTTAATATCAGAGCTTGTCCAGATGACATCTTTATTATATGCGTATTCAGGCGTTATAGCGGCATCAAGCGTGCCGTTTTCTCCGCCTGCGCTGAGCGTCATTTCATTTTCTGATAATTCCAGCTTTTTTACGGAACCGATTGAAAGTGATTCATTGCTTTTGCTTTCGTTGTCATAGACGACTTCTTGCCTCTTTGTTCTGGTCGGTAAATTTTTGCCGAGAAGATACGCTTTAACCGTATATGTACCATAATCCTGCACAGCTTTAAAAGAACCTGTATTACTGTTCGCTCGGCAGCCGATTAGTTTATCATCGGCATCATATAAAGCAATTATACAAGCGGAGGTTTGTGTGTAGTCAATCTGAAAGCTTATTACGCCGTCTCCGTCAACACCCGTTTTCAGTTTTGAGATATAGCTCTCCGCTTCAGTAAGCGTCACATCGTCGGCATATATCTTTGTTTCATCCCATGTTCCGAATGACACAATATAATCCTGTGTATTGGGAGCTTCAAATTCAAAAACAATTTCCTGCCATTTGGTACTGATATTTACATTAGTAGCGCTCACGGAACTAATCGCGGGCCATTCCTGCGCGCCGTCATTAAAGTTTATATCTATAGCGCAGTTTTTTTCAGCTTTCATATATAGCTTGAGCTGATATGTTACGCCTTTTTTTAAGGCCGTTCGCTGATACATTATACCGCTGCTTAGTAAAACTGCGCTTTTGCCTGTATGCGCGGTGTCTGTTCTTTCGGCTGTGCCCTCTGTGTACCATACGCCGGGTTCAGTAAATTTCCAGCTGCCTTCTCCGTACAGCTTATCTTCGAAATTGCTGTTTGCCAGCAAATTATCTTTTTGGGCAAACGTATTGATGCTAAAAGCCGCAATAAGCAAAACAATCGCTGATACAGCGCTTATTATCTTTTTCATGATATATCCTCCAATGTATTGTTTTATATAGAATATTGTATCATATAAAAATAACCATTGCAAGGCTGATATTTGTTAGAATAACGCCGCGTTTATTTATCAGCGCGAAGCATATTTGAAACTGAGTTTTTTAGGTTTTTTTACTTAAATCATTGATTTTTTCACAAAAATGTGATAAAATATATTGGTAAATTTATGTAATAATTACAAAAAGTAAGTTAAGGTCATATAATTTCAGTCAAAATTCTTGTTTCTATTCGGGTAATATTTTAAAGTGCCGGTTGTTTTGTTTGCCGGAATATTTAAGAATATCCGGCGGTTATAAACAAATAATTGTAAAAAAATATAAAGGGGGATTTCAATGCTATGGTTTAAAGATGGTTTGTAGATATTATTGTTTAGTTAGAAATGTAAGCATATTATTTTTCGAAATGTAATTTATAAATTGGAAGGAGAAAACAAGAGACAAATGAAAAGAAAATACAAAAAACTTATCAGTACGGCGCTGTCGTTATCAATATTGACAACTATTGTTCAGCTGCCGGCAAAAGCGGAACCAACGGATGTACATATTCCTGAAATACAAATAGGAGAAGATATACTTTCAAATGATGTATTCTATCTTGCATCGGCTAATGCACAACTCAATGAAGGCGAGAATGAACGGTATTTACTCCGTCTTGCAAGAGGCGGAGATTGCACTTCCAAATCGGGAGTAACAGTTAAAATTTCTGATTTAACTGCAAAATATGGCAAGGATTATACAATATCACTGTATGGGAGCGATGTGTCAGCCGATAATCCGAAAGACAATCAGTCGTTTTTAGAGCAAATAAATGGTCAGGAATATACTGAAACACCGGTGTATTCTGATGAAGAATATGCCGAAATGCTCAAAAATGATGAAGAATTGCAGGCAAAAACCACGGAAGCGTTACAGGATACAATAGATTATTGGGAGGAATCAAGCGGTCTGATGGAAACAGAAGCGGAGATTTCGGAAGAAGACGCCGGAAGCGTCAAAACCAACCCAATTCATGAAGCGCGCGAAAAATACACAGGAATACAGGGTGAAGAACAGAGAGTTACTTCGACTACAGATACTATGCAGGAAATACAGCAAATGGCTAATGTTCTGACTGATGCGGTTGTCGGCGCAAATATTACGGTTGATTTTGAAGAAGGCGAAAGTGAGAAGTATATTGTAATTGATGTAAATGATAATCACCAGAGTGACGGAGACAGATATTTTTATCTTATGCTTGCCGCGCCTTACGGAACAACTACGAACAGCGCCGCGTCAAGCTGCGCTGTTACCATTGCTGACGATGAAGAAAAAGTTTTATCAGAAGTAGGCTTTGCGCAAACGGAATACAGAGCAGCAGGACATACATATTACTTGCAGTTCAGCGGATTTTTGATGAAATATGCAATGGGAAGAATAAACGTAAGAAAAGGACAGACAATAGAATTTACGAAAAAGACCGATAGTAATTTTATATATGTAAACAATCCGGAATACATATCCAATGAAGATATTGTTGATGATACTAATTCTCGGGGATATAAAATTTTTGAACAGAAAAATGTTAGGGGGAGTAGTACATATTATCAACCCAATTTAGAATGGTACAATTCTGATGCGGATGAAAGATATTATCCAAAACAAAACAGTTTCTATATAGGGATAGATTTTTATAATCCAAATAGCTATGAGGTAAGTATCGAGGTAAATAATTTAGTTGCAACCGAGAATAAAACGTATTTACAGCATTACATAAATAAAACAGGTGAAAACGTAGGGGCTATAACCGTTGCTCCAAAACAGCATGCACAATTATTTGATTACACTGCTAATAAGATGATATGCCACAGAATAGGAGACCTCCCCAGTTCATATATATTGTTTGATTTTATCGTAAAAAAAGCAAACGGGGTATCTATACCATATAACGAAGGAATAACTATCAGTTCATTAGCTGCATATAATTACGAAAATATGCGGCTAAAATCAAATGAGAGCAATATCTTAGTATATCAAAATAAACCTTTAAATCATGGTGATATGTTATATGGGTCAGATACAAGACCAACAGAGCATGATTTAAGGATTAAGTATAAAGGCATTGCTGAAAACCAATCAAATCAGATAGATACAAATTTAGAATTTACGGTAGACAATGGTACTCATGATGGGATTGAATTTGAACTTAAAGATAAAAATGGTATAATTAACGGAACATACCCCGCAAAACAAACAGATTGGAATGTGCAAATAAACCCGATTAATGATGAGTATGAAGCATTATTGCATACTACAACAAAAAATCTTCATAGTTTCACATACGATTTTAATGGGACAAAAAAATGGTATTTTGATTATAAACATAGAAATACCGATTATCTTACAACAAGTGATAATTCAACAGAAATAAACCAAAGTGTACCAAATAGCATTATAGCAAAAGCTGCTGAAGAAATTATATCAGGACATAAATCTACAGTTGGTGCTATTGATGAATCAGCAATAGAAATGGGTTCGTGGGGTGTAGTCTATCATTATGTTATAACAGTAAATAATGTAGGAACAATAACAAAAACAGTAAAATATAGGATTAAAACCGATGCACACCTTACACTTATTGGGATGCGTGAAAACGAAAATGATAAATACACCTTTAAAGATAGCGGTATGGATACAGCGTATCAAATACCATTTACTATAGAAATTCCTCCGGGTCAAAAAACATTTGAAATAGTTACAATGTCAGGAGCAGGCAATGGAGGATTAGAGAATACTTTAATAGTAGAATAGTATAGAATAGGAGATGACAGTAATGAAAAAAATATTGTTTGCAAATATAATTTGTGCTACATTAATTATGCTTTGCGTAACAAATGTGAGTGCAGAAAAGGTTAATAATTTGGCTGAGAAATTAGATGAACTGATAATGGAAAGACAGTTTACGACAGAACAATTTTCACAAATGGATAAAGAATATCTTAAAGATTTTGATAAATGGTTTTGGAATGATTATCTGCCGCCTACTAAGCTTTTAGGTAAAATGAATACAGATAGCGATGAAGCTGAATATGAATATTGTTTAAGTATGAATCGACCTGATTACTCTTATGGCGTATTGATGACCTATCTTGACACAAATAAATATGCAAAACAATATGCAGAAAATGAAGTGTTCAACTATTTACTTGATGATACAAAACAATATTGGGCTGTTTTGCATAAAAGGGGAAGTGGTGTAGCCGCCGAATTTAGAAAAGATGGTAGTCGCATTTATGATATGAATTTAGAAATCGGGGATACATATGAAACAATTACAATAACACAAGAATTGATAGATTTGCTAAAAGATTCAAATAAAATAGAAACCATGCTTTTAGATAAAGGTGAAATGACAGTAACGGATTTAAAGTTATTCAGTATGCAAAACGGAATTACATTTTTGTATATAAAATGTGATAAAAACGAATATTTGATAAAGTTGTATGGGTTTTCCGGATATTGTGAGTATATTCCTGAAATTGCAGGAAAAAAGTTGTATACAGTAAGCGATGTTTTGAGGTCGTTGGCAGTTCAAGAAGGTAGAGATTTGCCGTCCAGATTTGACCTGTCTCAAAATATTTCTAAAACAAAACGAACTTTTGAATCTGAAGCCAAAATGTTGCAAGACGAGGGTTTACTTAAAGGAAATGAAAACGGACTTGATTTGTTAAAGCCGCTGACACGCGCAGAAGCGGTAACGTTGTTAGTGCGTGCGCTTGGTTTGGAAAGTGAGGTTGGAAATTACACGGACAGTCAATTTTCGGATATTTCGTCTGATAACTGGGCTTCTCCGTATGCTGCGCTCGCCAAATCCCGAGGCATTGTAAATGGTGTAAGTGAAACGGAATTTGCTCCCGATGAACAAGTAACGGCAGACCAATTTGCAACCTTTACTTTGCGAGCAATGGGCGAAAGGGATTTTGATTACACAGAAGGAATCAAAATGCTTGTTGATAAAGGCATAATCACACAAGAGAATGCTGAAACAATGGATTTCTTCACTCGCGGCGATATGGCTAAGATAATATATGAAGCTCGTGAAAAAGGATTGCTTTAAGGGATATGCTATCATGATGAAAAAAATAATTTCTTTAATTGTATGTTTACTATTAATGATTAATACAAGTATTTCGGTATTTGCTGAAAACAATGTAAAAATACAAGGTTTGAGAGAGTGTATAGACGGAATACTTTGGAGAGGCAGTGAACATTTAGATGTAAAATCCAAAATAGAATCGGATTATTCAAAAAGTTTGGATGATTTAGCAAAAATGGCTCAGTCATACCCAAACTATGTGTTAGAGAAAATGGGGTTGGATCCTAATAAAGATATGCCAATTGATCAACAAATAAAAGAAGAGTTTGCGCTTGATTATGAAAAAGGATTTGTGACAAGCGCGACAAATACGCATAAATATCTTGTTGATTATGCAAACGCAGGATGTTTTTCATATTTGTTAAACAACAACAAAATGCTTAGAATTCCGCATACCGTAAGACTTGGATACGAAGAGTATTTGCTCGACGGGAATAAGTTAGAAGATTATGAGGATAAAAAATATGGGCTTCGCTATATTATTATTGATAAAGAGGTATTTGACTATTTGGAGAATATCAACTCTATTGAAACAAGCCTGCTCGAAAGAGGAGAAACAGTTGTTAAAGACATTGAACTTTTTGGCTTAAGCGATTTGACACTGTTATACATTAAAGGTGAATATGATGAATATTTAGTAAAATTAAACGAATATGGTGACAGAATTTTGACGGCTATAGAGCCATATGTTCTCTATAAGGCGAATGAGCTGATAAGCGCATTTGATGATTACTCAGTCAAAAACTCCCCTTATTCGCAGGTGTTATCAGAACTCGTGCTTGCTCCAAAGCCGACATTTTCATCAGAAGCGGAATCATTGCAATCGGAGGGGTTACTTAAAGGAAACGAGAAAGGCTTGGATTTATTAAAACCGCTGACACGTGCAGAAGCTGTAACATTATTGGTGCGTGCGCTTGGTATGGAAAGCGAGACCGGGAATTACAAAACAAGCCAATTTTCAGATATTCAATCTGATAACTGGGCTTCTCCGTATGCTGCACTTGCCAAATCACGGGGTATTGTAAACGGTGTAAGCGAAACGGAATTTGCTCCCAATGAACAAGTAACAGCAGACCAATTTGCAACATTTACATTGCGTGCAATGGGTGAAAGTAACTTTGATTATACAGAGGGTGTGAATATTCTTATCAATAAAGGCATAATCACACAAGAGAATGCTGAAACAATGGATTTCTTTACTCGCGGCGATATGGCAAAAATAATATATGAATCCCGTGAAAAAGCTTGCTTTAAAAAATAAGTTATTATTATATGACAAGTTAACGGCATATTGCATGATTAATTTTAATGCAATATGCCAATTTTTTTTAAATCTCCTCAACGCCCTTGACAAAATGTTTATGATAATACTCCAAATCCCGGAGATAAGGTAAATGTAAATATCAAGGTTAAGAATGCGGGACTTACATACGCAGACGGCTATACAATCAATATTTACGAGATGAAAAACGGCGTTAAGGGTAATCTTATAGAAAACATTGTTTTTGACGGAACGCTGCTGCCGGGAAATATAAATTCGCATAATTTTGAGTGGACGACTCCTGCTGACTTAGACGGAACAAGTCTTTATGCAGAAGCGCAGGAGGGCAGTATGACGAATTACTCTGAATTTGAGTCGGAAAAATTCAAATTAAAGCCTGATTATGTTGTTGACGGAGCAAATATTTATCAGAACGGAAATGGTTATCATATAAAATGCAGCGTTACCAATACAGGCAATGCGCCATCATCGGCTGAAGACTCCTTGGAAATATTGCTTGCAGGACCGTATGAAATATCATACAGCTATTCAAAAGAAGAGTGTGAATTGGCAAAGATACCCTTTGGTGAAATTGGAATAGGTGAGCAGATAATGATTGACAGTGATTTTAATATTGCTCCTGAATTGTTTGAACACTATGGATATATAGATTGTTTTGTAGCAGGAAAGGACAAAGACGGAAATAGAATTACGGAAGGTGAGAGAGTCCGCCTGATGGCTGCAAGCCCGCTCGAAGTTATGCTTAACGGCAAACAATTCCCTGAAAATATTGAAATGTCGGCGGGAGAGACAATGGAATTTGATATTTCATGTGTGCCAAACAGACTTAATGCAGATTTGAACGTATCATTAAGCTCTGACGATTCGGGAATTGTAGAATTTGACGGAACAAAGCTTATAGCTGTTTCAGAAGGAACAACAACAGTACATGGTGTGCTTTGGCCTTATGGTACAACCACTGAGGATATAACGATAACAGTCAATAATTCAATACCTGTAGTTGTAAACACTCCCACCGTAACCGAAACGTCGTTTGATTATGACCTTGTTATAGGCGAAACAGCATCAGATTATGATTTGTATGTCGCATTATATGCAGCTGACCATACTCTGTTGGGAGTAAAGAAAAATAAATCGGCAGACAAATTTAATTTGCCGATTGAAACCGGCTGGGCATTAAAGATTATGATGTGGGATAAAAACACAATGAAACCAATAGGCTCGGCTATCACATACACAGCCGAGAATATGCATAATTGATGTTAGAGATTACTTAAAATAATAAAATACAGAAAGGATAAAAAGGATATGTGCAAAAAAGAAAAAGAAATAGAAAATGAAAAAGCTCAGGAGATAAACCTTGAAGATTTAAGTCAAATCACGGGTGGCGCCGGCAAAACAACGCGTCCGCCGACAGTTACTATACACAAATATACTGAAACCGTGAAAGAAAAAGCATAAATGATTAAGAATCCTTTGCTGTGTATGCAGCAAAGGATTTCTTAAAGAAGAATATAGAAGATTAAAAAGAAAATTTTGAATAAGAATATAAAGTTGTTATTGGTAAAATCTATTGAAAATTATTTTGATGTAATGTATAATATTTACATAGAAGGGATGCATAGAACTGACATCAGAAAACACTGATAATTTTTCTTGTCTTTTGGAGGAAGGTTATGAAAAAAATATATATACTTTTAATTTCTGTCTTTATATTATACATACTGTGCGGCTGCGGAGGCAATCCGCTGACACAAACTGTAAAAATTGCCGTTATGGGAAATCAGGCTGATTTTTATCCCGGCTACAAAGAGGGTATTGAGAGAGCGGTAAATGATTTGAATAAGGAATATGCCGACAGCGGATGTACCGTAGAATATGAATTTTACAATGATAACGGAAATTATGAGAAAGGCGCGGCTATTATTGATACACTCGCATCAGATAAAAGTATTACGGCTGTTATCGGAGCAGTGGATATGGATATAAACAAAACCGCCGCTCATGTTTTTAACGAAGCGGAGAAGCTTTTTGTTATTCCGTTTTTTCTCTACGATAGTGTGTATGAGGATAATTATTATGATACAGTGTTTTCGTTGTGTAATTCGGCAAAAACGGTCGGAGATATACTGCGCGGCGCGGCGGCGGATACAAAAGCCAAACGTTGGGCGGTATGTGCGGCAGAAGGTGAGTTTGAACGCACGGAAATGAACGGATTTTTGCAAAACAGTGCGGCAGACGGTATTGCAGTTGTTGACTGTGCGAGTATGTCAATGCTTGTAAATCAATTTGATGAAGTCTATAAGTATTGGGATATTTTAGGCGTTGAGGGTGTCGTAATGTTTCCCTCAGGCAGTGAGGGCTTTGATATTTTAAAAAAAATAAAGAAAAAAAATCCCGATATTATTTGTGCGGGAGATACTGCTTTTGACAATAGTGTAGTTATGGATAATGATCCTGAGCTTCTGGCAGCAATGAACGGATTTATAATGGCGGACGAATTCATGCTGCGTAATGAAGCTGATGGTGAGAACAGTTTAATTACAGATATGGAAGAAGAATACAAACAGAAAACAGGGAACGATTTTGACGTATGGTATATCCAGGCATATAATGCCGTGAGAATGATTGCTGATACAGCAATACAGAATCGGGTCTTTAATTCTGCGGATATAGCAAAGCTTCTGCACGAAAATGATTACAATGGCTTATATCAGCGTTTTAAGTGTGATGAAAAAGGATTGCAGGTCACGGACGTATTTAAATACAGCGTAATGGATGAAAGGGGATACTTCGAGGAATATGAATTGAAGGATTAGGTGAAAATATGCAAAATTTATTCAGAAAAGAAGCGCTTGAAAGCTTTTCTTCAAACAACGGAATTACTAAGGGGATACGCGCGGTAAGCATTAAAGCAGTGATTTTTACGGTTTTGATTGCAGTATGCTCAGCAGCCTTTGCTGTGTGGCTTGTGTTCGGAACGGTTTATGAAACTGTATCCGTAAGCGGAGTAATATGGCCCGCGGAAAATAACGGCGGCGTGTATGCAAAATCCGGAGGAGTTATAACAAAGACGGTCGTTGCTTCGGGTGACATTGTGAAAACGGGAGATATTCTCGCCGTAATTCCGCAAGAAGATATTTTAACAAAAATAAAAAATAAAAAAGAGAGCGGCGCTGCGGACGAGGAGCTTAATACGCTGTATGACGCATACGACAGACTTTCCGTGGCACGCTCGAATATTGATGGAATTGTGACGAATATTGCCAATGAAAATATTTGTATAAACAAAGGTGATAAAATAGCAGAGGTTGTGCCGTACAGTGAAGACGGCAATAATAAAATACTGACTGCGTTCATTCCTTCTGACAAAAGCGGTCTTGTAAAGCTTGGAATGGAAGCTCAGGTAATGCCTGATTTTGCTCCGCGCGAAAAATACGGATATATAAAAGCATATATTTCAGGAATTTCATCTTATTCTGTTACGGGGCAGAGCATAAAAGACTCAAACAGTGAACTGTTTTTATCAGAGTTTGACGAAAGAGAAAGCTATATACAGCTTGAAATAACACTTGTATCGGATGCAAATGCTCAGAGCCGGCTGAAATGGTCAAATCCTAACAGCGGAAGTACAGATGTTGCTATGGGAACGGTATGCGGAGCAGACATAGTAATTAAAAAATGCCGTCCGTATGAATGGTTGTTTTAGGAGGGCATTATGGAGAAGGTAAAAAAGGTACGTCCCATACTGCAAATGGAAGCGACTGAATGCGGCGCAGCATCGCTTGCCATGATTTTAGGCTATTACGGCAAGACTGTAACGCTTGAGGAGCTAAGGCGCGAGTGCGGAGTATCGCGAAACGGCGTAAACGCGAAAAGCATTGTAAACGCGGCGCAGTATCATGATTTAAACCCGAGAGCTTTGCGCGTGAATATTGAAGGTGCGGAAAGAGTAAAAACACCTGCGGTCATACATTGGAATATGGACCATTTTCTTGTGCTTTGCGGATTTAATAAACGCGGCGCAGTGCTTGCAGATCCGGCATACGGGATTAGGACCGTAAGCATGGAGGAATTTTCAAAATCTTTTACCGGCATTGTAATAGAGCTTACTCCTGCAGAGAATTTTAAAAAAGATAAGGGAGGAAAAAATGCAAATGATTACATAAGCTTCTGCGTAAAGAGTTTTTTGCCGAATATATTTTATTTTATACTGCTTGAATTATGCGCAATTATAGGAAGCGGCGCGGTATTGTTTTTAAATTCCGTGTTCATAGATAAAATTCTTATCGGTGAGAACACGCAGAATTTAACGATTATACTTAAAACGCTTTTATGCGCAGGATTTATAACAGCGGCGGCAGCTATACTTAATACGAATATTAGGCACAGGATAGGCAAACAGCTAAATATGAAGATAAATTCGGGATTTATTGAGCGTATGCTAAGGCTGCCGGTTGAATTTTTTGCGCAGCGAAGCGAGGGAGATTTGGCAAACTGTCAGAATGCGAATATGCAGATGGGCGCGAAGCTCAGCAGTATGATGTCGCCTGTACCCGGATATATAATGCAGATTATTATATATTTTATATTGATTGCCGTATTGGACGCGCATATTGCTTTTATAGGAATATTATGCGCGTCGGCAAATATTTGTGCAATGATAATAAGTTCTCAAAAATATGAGGAAAAGATGCGTTCCTACAGCCGTGATATGGGCGCTTTGCAGAGCGATATTTCACAAACGATTGATATGATTGAAACAATAAAAGCCTGCGGCGCTGAAGACGCTGTATTTGCTCGGCTTATGGCGGCGGGTACGCAGACAGTTAACACAAAAACCCAGATTGACAAAACAGGAGTATATACAACCGGTTTGTTTTCCTTTTTAAATGCTCTCGGCGCAGGCGCTGTGTTAATTGCCGGTATATGGAAGATACTTGCCGGTTCTATGACTATGGGTATTCTGATAGCGGCGCAGGCTTTTGTCGCGGCAATGCTGGAACCCTTGGGAGATGCAGTAAATGCAGGAATAGAAATGCAGACCTTAAAGGGCGAAACAGCGCGTACAAATGATGTTATGCACTATAACGAGGATGATAAATTCCTTGATGACAGCATTGAACAGACAAAAGAAATTGACGGAGATATTGAACTGAAAAATATCAGCTTTGGCTACAATCCGCTTGACGCACCGCTTATAGAAGGATTTAACCTTGTGATAAAAAAGGGCGGCAGTATTGCGATTACAGGAGCAAGCGGCAGCGGAAAATCCACAGTTGCAAAAATCATTGCGGGGCTTTACCGTGAGGATAGCGGATGTGTTACCTTTAACGGCACGTTAAGAAAGGAAATAAATCATTATTATTTTTATTCAAAAACAGCAGTGGTAAGTCAGAATATACGGCTGTTTGACGGTACGGTGCTTGACAATATAACAATGTGGGATGACAGTATTCCTTATGACGAAGTTGTTGCGGCGGCAAAGGCGGCGTGCATACATGACGATATAATAGGCAGAAGAAACGGCTACCGTGAAATTGTTACGGAAAACGGCAGAAACTTTTCAGGCGGTCAGCGGCAGCGTATTGAGATAGCGCGCGCTCTCGTAAAAAAACCGTCCGTAATTATAATGGATGAAGCAACAAGCGCGCTTGATGCAGATACTGAGGAAACCGTTATGAATAATATAAAAGCAATGGGAATTACTCGGATAGTTGTTGCTCACAGACTGTCAACAATTATGGACAGTGATGAAATCATAGTTATGGAAGACGGTAAAATCTCCGAGCGCGGAACACATGACGAGCTTATGATGAAAAACGGCGCATATTGTGCATTGGTAAGGAGTGTGGGATAGCGTGCATACAAAATTAAGAGAAGAAAACGAGAAAATACAAGAAAAAAACTATAAAGCATCAGCACGCGCATACGAAAATATGAATGCGGCGCTTATTGGTGAAACTGACCTTGACGGGGTTAATGCAGTCCTGAAATTTTTAAATATAAAGGAGCGCGTTGACGGCAGTCTTTCGACTTCGGAGCAGCTTAAATTTATAGAAGAAAAGTTTTTTATTAAGATGAGATACGTGGAGCTTGACGAGGATTGGTATATAACGGCGGCAGTTCCGATGCTTGTAAAAACTGATGAAGGACGCTGGCTTGCTGTGATACCAAGGGCTGACGGAACATGCTGCTGTATAGATAACGGCAGAAAAATAAAGGTAACGCATAAAAATGCAGGACTGTTTACAAACAGTGCAATGTATTTTTATAAGGTAATGAAAAGCGATAAAATCACAATGCGGGATTTGTTTTCGTTTATGGTGAAATGCATATCGAAAAAAGGCATGATTGCCGTTCTTGCCGCGTCAGTGTTTACAGCTTTTGCGGGAATGCTTGTGCCGTGGGCGAACAGCTTTATATTTTCAAGGATAATTCCCGCAGGTGAAATATCGGGAATAGCGGCAGCGGCTGCGCTGATACTTTCTTCTGTGCTTGCCGCGGCAATACTCGGACTTTTGCAGTCGCTTATTCTTACCAACTCAATGCTTAGGACGGATACATACATTCAGAGCGCAGTATTTTCCCGTGTTTTGTCGCTGAGGACAGAGTTTTTTAAGACTGCAAAGTCAGGCGAGCTGTCACGAATGATAACAGAATTTTCCGATATAACAAAAATTGTATCCGTAAGAGGCATAAGCGCGAGTATCAGCATAGCGCTGTCGCTGGTATATCTTATACAGATTTATATATATGCTCCGGAACTGTTCGGAGTGGTTATATTATTTTCCGTTCTGCTCTGTGTAATGATGATTGCGGAGAGTGTGCTGAGTTCAAAATGGATGAGAAAATATTCTTCTTCGCTGTCGAAGATGTCAGGCTTTTGTTACGAGCTGTTTTCAGGCATTGAGCAGATAAAGCTGAACGGCGCGGAGGCAAGAATGATGCGCCGGTGGAGCGAGCGTTATCTTGATGCGTCGCTAAATGAGGATAAGCCGTTTTTGCTAAAATATTCGGATGTATTTTATAAGCTGATAAGGTTATTTACAACTGCCGTTATATTTCTGCTCGGCATGCGGCTGACTGCTTCGGACTATATTGCATTTTCATCGGCGTATGGAGCATATACCTCGGCAAGTGTAGGAGCAGCGGTTATTATACAAATGATTGCGGGTTTCCGTTCTGCATATTCGCTTATAAAGCCTGTACTTTATGCGGAATGTGAGGAATACGGCTCTGAAAAAAAGAAGCCTGAAAGGCTGAACGGCGAAATTACGGTATCAGATTTGCATTTCCGCTACGATAAAGACTCGCCCTATGTTTTAAACGGTCTGTCAGTACATATACGCGCAGGTGAAAGCGTGGGAATAATAGGTACATCAGGATGCGGAAAATCAACATTGATAAGATTACTGCTTGGCTTTGAGAAAGCAGAGAAGGGCAGCATCTACATAGATGGCTTTGACCTGAGGGAGCTTGATTTAAAAAGCTGCCGTCAGAAAATCGGAGCCGTTCTCCAGAATACAGGGCTAATATCGGGAGATATTTATTCAAATATCACGATAACGAAGCCGGCTGCAAGTATGGAAGAGGTGGCGGAGGCTGTGGAAACGGCAGGGTTAACCGACACTATAGCCGCTCTGCCTATGGGTTTGCATACACCTGTAAGTCAGGAAAACTGTACTCTTTCGGGAGGACAGCGGCAGAGAGTGCTTATTGCAAGAGCGATTATCGCTAAACCGTCAATTCTAATTTTTGACGAAGCGACCTCAGCGCTTGACAATATCACTCAGGCGAAAATAACGGAAGGTGTAAACAAGCTTGATTGTACAAAAATTATTGTTGCGCATAGATTGTCTACAATCGAGAGCTGTGACAGGATTTTAGTTATGGATAAGGGGGTGATTGTGCAGGAAGGAACATGGGCTGAGCTGAAAAAAACTGATGGATTATTTAAACAGCTTGAAAAAGCAAATTATCAGTTAAAATAAAAAAGAGGAGGAAAAGCAATATGCAAAAAAGGTTGAAAAGGTTGTTGAGCGGCTTGCTTGCGGTAAGTATGCTCGCATCCGTTGCTCCCGCTGCGCTTGCCAAAGAGCAGGCTGTAAGCGGAGCATCAGAAATTTCATTTTCGGCGGCAAAATATAATGTGTCGGAAAATGATGGAAAAATTAAAATAAAAATCGTCCGTAAAGGCGGAAATGACCGTTCTGTTGAGGTCGCATTCAAAACCGCAGACTTTACAGCGGAGTACGGTATGGATTATATCGTTTTTGATGAGGACGGAAACGAATTGCCTATGGCAGACGGTATTACGCCTAGCGAGAGCGAGTTCATTGAAACGAGAGGCAAGAGTGTTTTAAGCGAAACGGATAAGGAAGAGTCCGAAATTGATAACCTTGAGCCGACAGAAGAACCGGAAAAAGACCAGCCCTCAACTGTTATCGGTGAGAATGGCACGGTTGAAGAAATTGCCGCTCCCGTTGACACGGCAGAACAGGCGGAAACGAAAAAAGCTTCCACAGGCTCCGCACTTTTGGACGCGCAGGCAGAATATTTAAATCTGCCTGCTGAGAATGATAATACAAGTGCGGCGGTTGAAAATATTCTTACCGATGTAAATAAATATTTTCAGGAAGCGCAGGGCGCTGTCGGAGTAGTTGCTTTCGAGGAGGGTGAAACAGAAAAAGAAGTTACAATCAAGCTTATCGACAACGATATTCCTCAATCGGATAAAATTGTTTTGCTGTCGCTTATGGGAGTAAACGGCGATGAAGAAACTTCGCTTGCCGCAAATCCCACATCATATATAAATATTATGGATGATGAAGAGTACGAAACTCCGATTATTGAGCCTGATACAAATGAAATCACGCTGTCGGAGGATAATCCCGGCTATGAACTTATTCTTTCAAGAACAAGCGGAGTGGATTACTATACCTCCGTTCTTGTTTCAACAGTCAAGGGTACCGCGCAGGAAGGATATAACTATGATAAAATTGAAAACTCGAGCGTGTCATTTGCGCCGGGCGAGAAAGAAAAGAAGGTTAAAATTTCAGCGGAAAATTTCGGAGATGAAATGAGCTTTGGCATACGCCTTGAAAGCGACGGAACGTGTGAGATTTCAGATGAATACATAACTGTTACAATGTCGGCAAAGCCGTCGGAGAACAGTGATGCTCCGTCGGATGCAAATTCATTGCAAAACGGTGATGTTTCACTTATGTTGGCAGAAGATAATGCGCGTTTGGGAAGCGTTATC
Organism: uncultured Lachnospiraceae bacterium; assembly: GCA_964447095.1. Taxonomy (GTDB): domain Bacteria; phylum Bacillota; class Clostridia; order UBA1381; family UBA1381; genus JALEPO01. The sequence continues at coordinate 60,762 of CAYUSE010000001.1, forward strand.
GGAACAAGTACAACAACTAAAAGACTTGATGATTTTAATTTTGTACACGGTCCGAGTACGGGAAAACAGGACGGTTATCACCGAACATCATGGAACAGCAGCTCAAGCTGGACAGATTATTATGTATATGAAACATACAAGAAAAGCGGCAGAACATGGGTAGCGGAAAATGCGCTGAATGTGAGCGGCGTTGACAAGATAAATTTATGGCATCAGAATGACGGAGACTATAACGGACGCTGGGCAGCGTATCATATATTTATTGAGCTGCTCAGAAGCTGGGATAGAAATAATTATTCCTCCGGCGGAGACAAAAATATCCGCAAGGACGGAAGACACGGCTGGACGAGCGATGATATGGATGTATCAAGTCTTAATGGCGAGTATTACCTGCGTTTCGGTGTCAGAAACGACGGCTATGCTTCGGATAACGGCAGAGCGTGGCTCGGCAATCCGGTAACGCTTACATGGCATCAATACAATCTGAACATTCAGAATAAGCAGGTATTTAACCGTCTTTCATACGATTACGCCGACAAAACCGGCGAGGCGCTGAAAATTGCGTACACTGACGGCAAGGACGATTATGACTATATTCCGTCTGTAAAAATTGTGAATAACAGCGGCAATGAAATAAGCGGCTTTTATGCAAATGCAAATCAAACCATAAAGCCCATTTCAAACAATCCGAGCCTGGACACAAAATACGGAATAGAGCTTGAGGGCGTATATCTTTATACAAAGGATAATGACAGTCTTTATAAAAAAGACAGAACATATCCTTATGCAGACCATTGGTATGAAGACAATACTATCTGGGTACCTGCAAGCGGTGTGAAGGCAGATCAAAGTCTTGCGGAGAAACTTACCTCAAAGTTTGGCAGTAAATCAATAAAGGTTATGCCTAAGTTCAGGCAAAAAACCGTTACACTTAATATACATAATACGGACAACGAAAAAACATATATTGCCAATATGAACAGCAAAAGCGCGGAAAGCTATCGTGACTGGGGCGCTAATGGATATTATAATCAATATACATTCCCGATATATTCGCAAATTAAGGTACGCGCAGTTGCAGCAAAGGGCAAGACGGTTACAGGCTTTAATATTGACCTTTGGTCACAGCCGACAGACAAAGACCCGATTTATTCCGACAGCAGCGCGCCGGAGAGAATGACGTATACTCTGACGGAGAATATGAGTTTTTATCCGAGAACGGAAAATCAGGGAATGAATGCGGCATATATGCCGGGGGCGGATAAAGTAATAAATGATTTGTCGGGTCGTGTATTTACCCAACCGTCTGCGGGAGAAAGCGGCAGCGATATTAAATATTCGGATTTAAACGGAAACCTTAATATTCAGACTGTTTATCCCGGTATGCTTTGGACAATGCGCGCAACGGCTCCGGACGGATATTATGTAAAATGGACAAACGGAACGGGAGATATTAAGAACGTAAACGGAAAAATTGATGTAAGCTCAGACCCGAATATCAATGAAGAAACGGAAAACACCAAAAAGTTTAAAAACCTGTACACTCCTGTTTACGGCGATATTATGTCAGGAACAATAGTGCAGAACAATACAAAGTATTACTATGAGTTTGTAAAGAACGGAAATGAAAACGGCAAAGTACAGGGAAAGGTATTGCGCGAAAAAGGCAGCTTTTACGATGTGGTTTGCAATAAGAATCTGCAATTAGCGCCGGCTGCGGCAATACAGGTCAGCGTCGCGGGAACAGCAGGCTTTACAGATGAAAACGGCGATTTTGTTATAGAGCTTAAAAATGTACCGACATCGGGACATGTAAGCGTAATCGTTGACGATAACGGTACAATGTACCCAACAACGGCGCTTGCAAATTATATGTCAATAACACTTCCTGCGTATGAATGCTTTAAGCCGAAATCACTCAGCGTTCGATATAATGATGCTTCGGCAAATAAAATAAACGGAACGGTTGTCAATATTAAAAACGATACCTTAAATATTGTTTCTCAGGCAGAGAGTAACGGTTCACTTCAGCCGACAGGAGCGAAATATTACATACATAAGGTGAACGGAACGGTAATTGACTGTTCAGCAGATAACAGATTTACAAACAGCTTTGCAAACGGCACGGCATCAATATCATTCAATCCGAAGTCAGTTATGGACGCAGGAGATAAAATATATGTAGCGTTTATCGACCAAAATGATAAGGAATATAAGTCGATGGACATAGGCTACGACTTTGTTGCGCCGCTGAATTTGAGAACGTTTATGTTCCCGCTTATAGGAAGCTCGTTGTTAGACAATACATACAGCAGCGCTGTAGAGCTTATAGGCGACCCTCTCGGTGATGTGTCGCTCGGTAAGCTCGGCTTTGATGAACCGGAAACAGAAATGGTTACTCCCGATGGTATGGACCCCGAAAAATACAGCTATGCAATGTCTACATACAAATTCGGTGATTTCAGCAAAGCAATTAAGACCTTCTCATCAAAAGACAACAAGGACAATAAAGATGATAATAATGATGAGAATGATAAAGGGACAAAGAGCGAAGAAACAGCAAAGGATATAAAGAATGCCGTAAAAGACAACGGAAAAGAAACGGAAAACGGCGGTTATAAGACAAACAAATCTTTCGCGTGGGAGTTTTCGCCGAAGGCTGCCTTTGCAATGCAAATTACAACGCGTAAGGACGGCAATTCATACAAGTATTATTTTGAAGAGCTTGATTTCCTCGTAGGTCTTGATTACAAAGTGGACGGCAAAATAACAGTTACCCTGCCGATAGGTATGAATATTATTATTACAGGTACGCTGTCGGGAGATGTTGCAGGCATATTCCAGCTGAAAACAAACTACACGGGCGATTCGACATGGAATAATAATAAGGTTGAATACACTGCGGAGAGCTTCGGCTTATTTGAGGAAATAGACCATGTTGACAGAAAAGCATATCTTATGGTTAACCCGAATATTTCTCTCGGACTTGGAGTTGAATGGGCAATTATAGAAGTCGGAGGAAACGCCAATTTCAAATTCGATATGGATTTTGAATTTGGATTAAACGCAGGCTCTTTAGGGCATCGGATGTATGGAGATATGACATATAATTTTGATTATTATATCAAGGTATTGTCTATAAAGGTTTATTCCGGTAAAACGAAAGACCGCACGGCAGAGCTTTTCTCCGAAAATGCGGACGGACATATTGAGCCCGATATAATTGCGGGACTTATGAGCATTGAAGGTAATGAAATTCAATCCATACCGACAACAAGAGATTACCTTAACAATACCTCCGGCTGGAACGGAACCGACAGCAATATGTCGCTGTTTAATATAGACACGGATAATACAGAAGAATTAGATCTTATAAGAGGCGCTTATCCAAGCACGAAATCAACGCTGACACCGTTTGGAGACGGCAAAATACTGTTGACGTTTATCGATGATGACATATATAGAAGTGAAATAAACAGGACAGCCTTGTGTTATTCAATCTATAACGGTGAAACATGGTTATATCCTCATCAGATTGACGATGACGGTACATTGGACGATTATCCGAATGTATTTGACTTAGGAGATAAAATCATGATATCGTGGTCGTCCGCAGACAAAGTATTTAATGACAACGCTACCGCGGTGCAGGCTTTAACGGCTCTTGACATAAAGACAGTATTCTTTGATAAAGAAACAGAAACCTTTAGTGAGGTTATGCAGCTTACACATACGACAGATGAGGATTATACGGCGGATGTACAGCCGAGGGCGGCGTATGACAGTGAAACAGGCAGAATTATTCTGTACTACACAAAGACAGAATATACCGAAGCTCAAAATCTTACTGATTTGATAGACGCGCCGTCAGTTATCGCATATCGTTTCTATGAGAACGGCAAATGGAACGATGAATCAAGCTATACCGAGGAAGAATTGTCAGATATGACAACAGAGGAAAAAGAAGCGTATAAAACAAACTGGTACGGTCAGCGTTTCCTTGACACAAGACTTAACAAGACAAGCGCAGATATGTTAAGAATTGTTGACTCGGACGCAATTTCCTACAACGGACTTGCGCTTTACGCATGGACGGTTGACTATGACAAGAACTTGAATACGGTAGACGACAGAGATGTATTTATGCAAATATATAACTTCTCAGAAAACAGTTTTACTCACATTATAAAAATAACTTCGGATTCGGGAGCATATTCAATGCCGCATTTCGGCAGATATAATGATGAAACATATCTGTTCTATTCTGCGATGGGCGCCTTGGACGGAAGTGAAAACGAGGAACAGAGCGGCATCGCATATCTTGATGTAAGCGATATTATAAAGAACGGCAAATATACTAAGGTAAGTGAGAATAATACTGAGTATTACAAGCTGGAATACACAACTATGGCTGCCGCATCGACAGACCAAGACGGCAATGAAATTCCGGCGCACAATGAAACAGTTCAAATTCAGCCCTCATACGCAGTAACGGTTGACGGCTACATAAATAACTACTGTGTAGATGTTGACAGTGATGAAAAAATGTATCTGACATGGACAAATTCCGATGAAAATGGTTCAAGACAGATATATACCTCAATTTTTGATATTGCTCCTATGGCAGGCGCAGAAGCAGACGAGGACGGCTCAATAAGCAAGAACTATGAATGGAGTGAGGCATTTAAGCTGACCAATGCGGAAAATACAGCATACGGAAACATTGACTCAGCAGTCACAAACGGCAAACTCTATACTACTTCAATTAAAATGCCATATACAGAAAATAAGAGTCTTAATGAATCGAGGGCAGACTTTGTACTGATTGAACATACACCCTATGGAAGACCGGTAACGGTTGAGGAAAATGCATTGATAGCTGATACAAAGTATATTTATCCGGATACAGGATTTACGCTCACATCAACAATTAAAAACGAGGGAACAAAGCTTATCGACAAGCCTGTGACATTTAAGTTTACAATGACCTCAAACGGAAAAACAACCGAAATCGGTGAACAGACCATAGAAACCGCATGGGGTGCAGGAAAAACTATGAGCGCCTCTGTAAATGTACCCGGTATTGAAGAAATCAGTGACGATTTGACATTTAATACTGAGATTACGGTTGATGATACGGTTATCAATCAGGAAATGAAAGCCGTTAAAGAATACAGTGTTGTCACCGACGGCGATGCGGCTCTTGATGAGATTGCCGGCGGTCACAGACTGCATATTCCTCTCAGGAATGAGGGCAATATATCGTCAGCGCCTGTCAGCGTTAAACTCTATACCGCAAAAGACAGCGAAACTGACGAGCTTATAGATGAATATACAATAGAGTCAATCGGCACAAATTCGTCTGCTGCCGTTGATGAAACTGTTGAAATTCCCGACAGCGCTTATGCTATAGAAAACGGTGACGGTATCGCTGATATTATAGCGGTAATTGAAGCTGACGGCAAGGAGCTTGGAAGGCTTGAAACAAAGGCGCATAAATCATTTGACGCAAAAGCAATCGAAACAATGAATAAGGTTACTGACGTATCAATCAAGGGAAGCAATAAGATTTCCGCAAAATATCTTGATGATATTGAAATTGAAACACAGATTAGAGGTACGGCAGGTGAAGATGTTACTGTTATGTGGGTAAGCGATAATAATGATATTGTTTATGTAAGAGATGATAATACTTTGTTTGCATCAGGCGGCGGCACAGCAACGCTTACAGGTTATGTTATTCCGTCAGTTCAGAACATAAAGTTTAGTTATGACGGTACTTCTGAAAAAGCCAAAGTGCTTGATACAATTCCGTCAACGCTTTATAAGACCGTCACAGCGGAAGTAACAGTAGATAAGGACGAAGAGCCTACAGCCTCTCCGACAACAGAGCCTACAGCTTCTCCGACAGCAGAGCCTATAGCTTCTCCGACAACAAAACCTACAGCTTCTCCGACATCAAGACCAAATCGCGGCGGAGGCGGAGGAGGTTCATCAGTAAAGTCAACGCCGAAACCAACGTCAACGGCTCAACCGCAGGAAACATCAGCTCCGCAGAATACAACAGAGCCTGCAGCAGAAAATGCAATGTTTGACGATACCGCAAACCATTGGGCAAAGGATTATATTGACAGACTTGCAGCGGACGATATTGTAAACGGTGTGGTTAACAGAATATTTAATCCGAACGGCAATATCACAAGAGCGCAGTTTGCGCAGATTTTGATGAATACAGGACTTGTTGAAGAAGGAAATATTGATGTTCCGGCATTTACTGATGTTGATGGTGACGCATGGTATAATGAGGCTGTAGTCTGGGCAGTATCCTGCGGTGTTGCGAAAGGCATGAGCAATGAAATATTTGAGCCTGAAGGTCTGATAACAAGAGAACAGATGGCAGTGATGGTAAATCGATTTATCAAGCTTGCAGGCATAGAGGCAGAAGACGGCGAAGCGGTAAGCTTTACCGATTCGGATAATATATCCTATTGGGCAATAGCTGATGTTGAAGCGCTTGCTGCAAAAGGAATACTGAAGGGACGGGATACAGGAGACTTTGACCCGTTGGCAAATATGACTCGTGCCGAAGGTGTGGTTGTTATATGCAATATTTTAGATGCAAAGGAGGCAAAATAATATGTCAGACGAAAAAAAGACAACTGTGAAAAACGATGAAATCACTGAACAGGAAATTAGTCTTGACGAATTGGATAATGTGACAGGCGGTTCGATTGGCAATGTAAAATATACAAAGACAGTCGATATCAGCGGTGATACCAAAAGAAAAGCATAAACACAGATAAGATTAAAAAGAGAACCGTCGTTTCGTGGCGGCTTCCAAATTTGACAAAAATAAAACAGAAAGAAGGCTGTATCAATGATAAAAGCGTTGATACAGCCTAAATTTTTTTTCGCATAAAAATTGCCGTTTATTATTGAAAAAATATATTTATGTTAAAAACTGTATTATTCAAATATTGCTATATTGTAAAATATATGATAGAATAAGAACATCAAAAATATAGGAGTAAATTATGAAGAGAACTCAATTTTCGCCAAATAATGCTTTATATATTGAGCATATAAAAAACACAGAGAAGTTTAATATGCCCATACAGCATTATCATGATGCTTATGAAATATATTTACAGCTTGACGGCAAGAGATATGCGTTTTACGATAATATATGGTACACTCTGAAGTGCGGAGATATGGCGATATTCAAGCCGTTTGACATTCATTTTTTTGAGAGCAAAGAATCCGACTATTATGAAAGGTACGGCTTGAATTTTCAGTTAGACTGTTTTTCAAATATATTGAGCAATGAAGAAAAATATTTGCTGACGGAGAAATTGAATTCCTGCATAATTCATCTGTCGGAGGAGCAAACTAAAGTCTTGTACGATCATTTTAAACGTGTGGATTATCTCTCAAAACGGACAGGGTTTCTTTCGGAAAAACTGACGCATTCGGCCCTTCTGTTATTGGTTGCCTATGTGACAGAATGCATAGATAATAGGGTGGTAACTGAGGGGCATACCGTCGCGCCGCAAATTATATCGGCATTAAAATATATAAATAAGCACTATAAGGAAAATATATCGCTTGACGATATAGCAAAAACGGCGCATATAAGTAAATTTTATTTTTGCAGAAAGTTTCATTCTACCACAGGCGCGACAGTTCTTGAATATCTGAACAATGTGCGGCTTACGAAGGTACACAACCTGCTGCTCAGCACAACAATGACTATTGATGAAATTGCAGCAATAACGGGATTTTCGTCGGCGGTAAATCTTACAAGAGCATTTAAAAATGTCTACGGCAGTTCTCCGAGAGAATTCAGAAAAACAAAAAAGCAAGATTAGTTTTAAAATATTGCAGTCGGTTTGCCGCTGCAATATTTTTTGTATTGAGCAATATTTGTTGTATATTGTTTTAAATAAGGCAAGATTTAGATGGTTTTGCATTTGTATATTTTATATAATATTTTTATATAAAAAGATGAAACTACGGAGGAATTTTTATGGAAAGTTTGTCAAAAACAAAGCCGTATTTCTTAGCTAATATAGTTGATATCAGTGACTTTGAAAAGTACGGAAAAGACACAATACAGACAGCGGTTAATGCCTGCTCAACAATGGGCGGCGGTACAGTTGTTGTTCCGAAGGGCAAATGGAAATCGGGTGCAATACATTTAAAAAGCAATATCAATCTGCACCTTGAGGACGGAGCGGTGATTACTTTCAGCGATAATCCGTCAGACTATCTGCCCACAGTATTTACGCGTTGGGAGGGCGTGGAATGCTATAACTATTCCCCTCTTATTTACGCAAACGGCTGTGAAAATATAGAGATAGACGACACAACAAATCAGGCAATTCAGATAAATATGTTTTACGAATTTGCAACTGTCGAGCCTGCGTCGGAAGTGCCGCCTGAGTTTTGCGGTATAGAAATCAAAAACATTCACGGCACAGGCAACAAAACAGGAATTCTGATTAAAGGATTGCCCGAGAAGAAACTTAAAAATATAACGCTTGAAAATATCAACCTCACAGCAGAAAATGCGTTTGAGTGCAGCGAGGTCGAAAATATAACAATAAAAAATATAACAATAAGAAAACAGGAGGAACGGTAAAATGATAAGATTATTTGAAACGCATTACATAAGAAATGCGCAGGAGCTTGACGGAATGTGGAATTTTAAGATGGAGGGCTTTGACAAGACGTATCAAATGCCTGTTCCCTCCTGCTGGGAACAGCACCCTGACTTTTTAGCGCACAGAGGAAAAGGAACATACACAAGAAAGGTGTATGTAAAAGAGAACACCAATATCCGCCTTGAATTTAAGGGCGTAAGCCATACGGCGGACGTGTATTTTGACGGTCAAAAAGTCGCACATCACTACAACGCGTTTACTCCGTTTTCGGCAATCGTAAAAGACGTCAAAAAGGGCGAGCACGAAATCAAGGTCGAGGCGGATAACACTTTCGGCGAACACAGCGCGCTTCATATCCCGAACGATTATTACACCTACGGAGGAATAACAAGACCTGTAGCAATGGAAAGCGTAAGCGACGTGTATATCAAAAACATTCATTTTACTCCGCATACCAAAAACGGAAAATGGATGGCAAAAATTGAAGTGAACATAGGAAATCTTTCAAATACTGCAATCAAGGTAAATGTAAAGAGCATGCTCGCAGGGGTTGAAATGAATAGTGAAGTAAGCGTCAGCGCGGACACGACTGTTGTATTTGAACAGGAGTTTGATAATGTAAAATCGTGGTCAAACGCAGAGCCGAATTTATATATGTTAAATACCGTGCTTTCCGTAAACGGCGAGGACATAGACGATTTAATTGAGCGCGTAGGCTTCCGTACGGTGGAAGTAAAGGGTACAAAAATATATTTAAACGGCGAGCCTATTTATATGAAGGGCTTTAACCGCCATGAGGACTATGCCGTAGACGGCTGTGCGGTTACTTTGCAGCATATAGTGCAGGATATGGATTTGATGCAGGATATGAACGCGAACGCGGTAAGAACGTGCCATTACCCCAATGACGAGCGTTTTCTTGATTTATGCGATGAACGCGGTATATTTGTATGGGAGGAAAACCATGCGCGAGGACTTAAGCTTCCTGATATGCAAAACCCGAATTTTGAACAGCAGTGCGAGGACTGCATAAGGGAAATGATTGAAAATCACTATAACCACCCGTCAATCGTTATATGGGGTATTCTAAACGAATGCGCCGCGGAAACTGACGAGGGCAGACGAATGTACAAAAAGCAGTACGAACAGATAAAGTCAATGGACGTATCGCGTCCGACAACCTCTGCAACCTGCCGTCATTTTACGGATATTACATTTGACCTGCCTGATGTTGTTTCCTTTAATATGTATTCGGGCTGGTATCAGGATTGCCCGATTGATGAAAGAAACAATCAGGAAATTGATTGGATAAAGGAAAGCGGAGGGGACAATAAGCCGATTATCGTCAGTGAGCTTGGCGCGGCGGCAATTTACGGCTACCGCGACCGTTCATGCTGTAAATGGAGCGAGGAAAGGCAGGCAGATTTAATCAAGGATAATCTTGAAGTATATATGAATGACGACAGAATTTGCGGCGTGTTTATATGGCAGTTTGCCGACTGCCGCGTTACCGAGGAGGGCGGTTGGTTTTCCACACGCGCAAGATGTCATAACAACAAGGGTGTTGTTGACGAATACCGCAGACCGAAAATGGCTTACGATGTAGTAAAAGATATGTATGTATGATATGAATGATTTGATAAGTAATTTGGACTAAATAAGACATAAAAACAACGTATCGGCGATACGTTGTTTTTAATTTAATCCTTTTTTGACTCTCCCTTTAGCTTATCATACATTGCATTTTCCAATTCCAATGAGCGTTTAACTACCTCCTTGTTTGACAAGTCAAAATCATGTTCCTTTATAACCTTGTCCATTTCTTCTCTGTAATCTTCTGTTTTTTTCATAAAAGTTCCTCCTTTAATTTATTAAATGTTTTTTCGCGCATTAAAAAATGCGTGGTATAAATCTACACCACGCACAAAAACGCGGCTTAGATTTAATGTTACCACACATTTTTATTATCATATATGAAATGCCATTTTTAATAAAGCCTTTACAAGCAACAGTATTTCAATATATAAAGCCTACGTTTTATGTAAACATAAAACGTTGCCTGCAGGCAAATAAGAATATTTCATAATGAAATACTCTGAACTCAATATTAAAAATAACATCATATTAAACCTAATACGATAATAAAAAATGTGGTATTATCCTTTCGGACAATATTATTATACCACATTTTTCTCATAATTCAATAGAAATATAAAAATTTTCAGTCTTATCGCCTTACTGCGCCTGAATTGTATCGGTAATTGACAAATTCTTTATTCTCTTTGACGGCGCGTGTACCGCCGCGGCGGAGGTCAGAACGGTCAGCAGTACAATCACCGCTATCGCCGTAAGCGGCGCCGTCCACATATCGCCCCAATGCGACGTTATGAGCTTATCAAACAGCAGTCTGTGTATGGGAAGCCCAATCACGCAGCCTGCGATACAGCCGCACACGCCGTATGTTACAGCCTCCGCCGTAATCATTTTCGTGAGCTGCTTTATACTCATTCCGATCGCGCGCATTGAGCCGTACTGCTTAATTCTTGACGACACACTCATTGAAATACTGTTCATTATGTTAAACACCGCAATCATCGCGATAATTGCAAGAAATCCGTACACGAACAGCGCAAATGAATAAAACGCGCCCTTTGTTTCCTTATTGCTGAGCCTGTTATCGGAAAACAGATACCCCTCCGACAAATCTCGGATTGCATTTACGTCCTCGTCCGTAGCCGAAGCGTTCATCTGAATATCGATAATTGTATATTTGTCGCTTCCCGTCAGTTTTTTAAATAATTCTTCCGAGCAAATCAGCGTTTCTTCGCCGTCCGAGCGGTCAAACGGCACATGCGACACAACGGACGAAACCGTTAAATCTCCAAGTCCCGTTGTAATTTTATCGCCTTCATTTATATCAATTTCAGGGCTATATACACCCAAAACATACCCTTTATCCTTATCCTTTACAGCCGTTTCAAGACCAATTTTATCATCCGCCCAGCCGTTTTCGTCAATCCAATTAAATTGGTTGCCTTCATATGAAATCAGCGTCACCTTTTTATCTGTATCACCGAATTTGGCAGGGATATCATAAGCAAAGCTCCTGCCGTACACGCGTTTTACGCCGTTCATTCCTGCAATTTGCTCCGCCAATGTCTTGTCTATCGAACACGAGCTGTCCTCACACACAACAGACAAATCGGGAGTATAGGGCTTTAGCGGTGTTATAGCGTGGTTCATAAACGTTATAAGCGCGGAAAAGCCGAGGAATAATACAATACTGAGTGCGAACGAGCCGACCATAAGCGCAAAATTCTTTTTACTGCATACCGCGTGATTTATTCCGAGCGTTGTATCAACCTTCAGTGCGCCTGCGCTCAATGAACGCTTTATCTGCTGAGTTCCTCCTGCATTTCCCGAAACCGCCGCCGCAGGCGAAACCTTTGCGGCGCGCTTTGCAGGCGACTGCGCCGCAATAACCACAGTCAAAATTCCCACAACAACACCTGCTAAAATTCCACCAATACTTACGGCAAACACAGGCATATCGCCGAAATAAGTTCCGCTCAGATGCTTCAGGGCCGCGCACAGCGACCACGTTACAACAACGCCGAGCGCGACGCCTATCGGGATTGCCGTTTTGCACCAATTTAACGCCTCCAGACGCACAAATCGGATAATCTGCTTTTTGCTCGCTCCCGTACATCTCATCATGCCGAAAAACTCCGTCCTCTGCGCAACGTTACTGTTCATACTGCTTGCAATCATCAGCACTCCTGCCGTAAGCACAAGTACAAACAGTACAGCCGCCATAAGATATAATCCAAGCATAAAGGAATTATCGCTCATTCCTATAACGCCTAAAAGAGCGGTGTTTTGCCCAATCTGTTTATCTGTTAAATTATACTGTCCGCGTATGTCCGCTATTGCTTTTCGTATGTTGCAGTTCTCCCTAAACTGAACATAATACATTTTATCCGAGTCCTCAAGCTCGGTTGCTGTCGCTTCGGAATAAAACCGTTTGTATGTTTCAATCGGCATAAGCGCGACAACCGCGTCTGTTTTATTCACCATTGCCGTAGTTGCTTCAAAGCCCGAAACGGTAAACGCTTCTTCACCTCTCGGCGTTTTCAGCGTAACACTGTCACCGACTGCAATATTCAGGCTGTCCTTTGCATTTTCGGTAAGTAATATTTCGTTGGCGGCTTTAGGATATTCGCCCTCGACAATGCTTTTAGGCAGAATATCCGTGGCAATTTCTCTTTCAATTCCGCATATCGCCGCACGTTTTGAGCCGATAAAGTAATCGTCCTTTAAGCGGTAATTAAGCGTGGTGTACCACGCCGCGGCTTTGACGTCATTTCTTTCCCTGATTTGTTCCGCATCCGCGTCCGATACGTCTTTAAGCGTTATATGCCAATTTCCGTAATCGGAAATCGCGCGTATTTTCTGACTTCTAAGCTCCATATCCGCCATGGAAAATATTGCAGTAACAAGAAATACGGCGAGAATTATACAAATAATCGTCATTTTGTTCTGCTTTTTCTTTACACGCGCGGAAATGGGGATAAGACTTAAGTAACTTTTCATTTTTACACACCTCACCAAATTTTCACTCTGTTTTCGGGAGCGACATACATTCCATTATTTTCACCAATTTCAAAGGCTTTATAAAATTCATCACAGTTTACAACAGTACGGTTTATTCGCACTTTGTCGGCGCTGTGGAAATCCGTTTGTGCCAGATCTTCGGCAGCTTCACGCGTAGAAACTGAAGCCCAACATTGCGCCATACTTTTGTAAAGTGTTTTGAAATCGGGATTTTCAAGCCTTGATGCAATTTCCGTAATGCACGCACAGCTACCTTGGTCGGCAATGTTTTCACTGAGTGTAAGCGTGCCGTTCATTCCTATGCCCGGAAATTCCTCGCAGCCGTCATAAAAATCAATCATTTTTTCACACAACATTTGAAATTCCTTATAATCTTTCTCGCTCCACCAATCAGAAGCATTACCGTTTTCATCAAATTTTGCGCCGTCAGCATCAAAAGCGTGAGAAATTTCGTGTGCGATTACATATCCTATGCCGCCAAGATTTTGCTCGTATGAAGCGTTTACATCATAAAACGGAGCTTGCAGAATTGCCGCCGGAAAAGTAATATCGTTTGATGTTAAACCATAGCAGGCATTTGCTTCAAACGGATACATCTCCCATTTGGTTTTGTCTGTTAACGTATACTGTTTTTCTATGTTCTCCTGTTTCCGCGCTCTTAAAATGCTCATAACATTTTCAAAATAACTCCTGCCGTCTTTGGAGAATTTTATATCAACATTATCAAGACACGATTCCCAAGAGTCGGGGTATCCTATTTTTATCCCCATTTTATCAAGCTTGTTTATAGCTTTTTTCTTTGTTGTATCACTCAGCCATTCATTGTTTTCAAGGCGTTCTCTATATACCGATATTATATCGTGTGTCATATGTTCTACATCTTTTTTTGCTTTTTCAGAAAAATACCTTTCCACATACAGTTTACCTATATATTCGGGCATAAAGTTTTTCATTGTATCTATCGCTGCTTCTTCATCTGTATATTCACCGTCTGTGCCGTAAAAATCACGATTAAATTCATTCTGAATATCACAGACTGCCTGACTTAAAAATCTGCCGCGGCCGAGAAATATTCCCGTCTTTGCATACGCTTTTAAAGCGTCCAGATTATCGTCGTTAAAGGTATCGGCAAACTCTTTTGTTTGTCCTATGTCCTTTATCATAATTTTGTCATCTGCTCTAAATCCGCAGGCTTTAAACACTGCATCTAAATCAGACATCGGAAGCATATCCTTTATTTCCTGCATTGTAAACAGGTTATATATCTTATCTACATTAAATTTATCCTCGGGATTTAATCCTGATAACGCCCATTTCTTTTCAAGCTCAAAGCATTTTCTTGCCATAGCGTCCGCATTTTCTTCACCGCTTAATACAAGAAATTTTTGAAGAAGCTTAATATATGCGTTAACCTGATTAGCGTTTTCTTTTTCATAAAAGGTTTTATTAAATCTCGGCGAGCCTGTACTGAAACAAAGGATATTCTTTGTACTGTCCTTAAAATCAGTTTCAAGGCTAAAGCTCATAAAAGGGAGCATAATTATTTCATCTGCCATTACAGACTGAGCCTGCATTAAATCCTGTATAGTTTTTGCCTCGTCAATCAAATCAAGGTATTTTTGTATCTGCTTAATTCCGATTTTATTTCTTGACTCCTTATCAAGAATACTGTTATAAAAATCGCAGATTTTTTGTTCTGTACTTCCGTGTTTGTGCGTTTTAGATGCAATATCCTTTATAATTGTGTTTATCTGCTCCGTTGCTGTATCATTCAAAGCATATATAGAACCTGCGTTTATTCGTCCCGGCTTAATTTCGAGTGTATTCAAAGCGTCTTTGTTTACGGCGGCATAGAAATCATCTTTTTCATTTGTGCCGAACAACGAAAATACACGTTTTGTAAAAAGCTCAAGCTGTTCTGTAGTTATAGGCTCGTCAGGCGAGAATATACCGTCTGATGTTCCTGCGGCGATGCCCGCATTAAAAATATCGCCGAGTTCACTTTCTGCCCATAATGGAATATCCGAAAAGCTGTCCGCCGGAATTGCCGCGCGTTTATTCTGACCGGTAAGAGGGGGTAAATTTCCAAAAGCGCGCCTTAGCATTACAAGCGCTTCGGCACGCGTAACGTTTTCGCTTTCGTGTAACTGTCCGTCCTCATAGCCTTGGATAATATCGCTGCGCTTAACCGTAGGATTATAAAATTTCGCCGAACGCAGCAGATAATCAGCCGTATATCCGCGCGTTGCTTCGGCGGCAAACGCTATGTTTGCCGTCAACGCGAATACTGCCATAATTAAAGCAAGTATTTTTTTCATAACCGTCACCGCCTTATTGCGCCTGAATAGTATCGGTAATTGACAAATTCTTTATTCTCTTTGACGGCGCGTGTATTGCCGCAATAACCGCCAGCGCGACAATCGCCAAAATAATTGCGATTGTGTTTACGGGAATACCCCACGTTCCGCCGAAGTGGTCAATTATAAGCTTCTTTGTTATCAGGTAGTGCATACAAAGTCCCGAAGCGCACCCGACAACCAGACCGCATACCGCATAAGTCACAGCCTCCGCCGTAATCATTTTTGTAAGCTGTTTTATACTCATGCCGACCGCGCGCATTGAGCCGTACTGCTTAATTCTTGCCGACACACTCATTGAAATACTGTTCATAATATTAAAAATCGTAATCAGCGAAATAATTGCCAAAAACGCGTAAGCCGCAATGTGGAATACCCAATAGGAGGAGTTATTTGATTTATTTTCCTCGCGCCTGTCCATAAATTCATTATCACCCGCAAGAAGCTTAACTTCATTTACTGTTTCTTCGGTGGCGTTTTTATCAAGCATCACATTAAGCATTATATAGTTATCCTCACCCGTAAGACGCGTGTATGTTTCCTCGGAAACATATACAAGCGGATTTGAGCCGCCCATTATACTCGTTGAGCATACCGCTGCGATTTCAACCTCGTCGTTGCCGAATTTGATTTTATCTCCGACGTCAAGGCGGCTGCCATCGTTAAACGCGGTAAGCGCGTATTGCGAGTTTCCGTAAACCCCCGATATATTTCCCGAAATTGTATCGGTTACCGACGAGCCAAGCAAATTATCGTCGTATGAAATCAAGTCGACAACCGCTTCCGTTCCGTTTATTTCCGCAGGCGTTTCAAGGCTGAAGGAGTTTGAAAAAACCTTTTCAACACCCTCAATCTGTTCCATTTGCGCCTTGACATTTCTATCAATATCATTTGCAGTGTTTACGCTTATAACCTCAAGGTCAGGGGTGAAATCCGTTGATGACGGCATAAGCGCATGCACAAAATCAAAGCCTGCAAAAAAGCTGAAAAACAGAATAATTGTAAACGCGAAAGACATCGCCATAAGAACAAGGTTTTTCTTTGACGAGGTCGCGTGATTAACGCCGAGCGCCGTTTCAACCTTGAACAGACGCGTATTTGCCGCATGGGAAACACCCTTTGTTTCTTCTGAATTTCCCGATACCGCCGCAACAGGCGAAACCCGCGCCGCACGTTTTGCAGGGGAATGAGCGGCGATAAGCACGCTTATAAGTCCTACTGCAACACCAAGCACAACGCCTATAATGCTGAATTTAAACTGAAAATCCGAAAATTCACCGCCTACTAAGTATCTTAGAATTTTACACAAAAGCCAGGTTGCTCCGATACCTATACCGCAGCCTATCGGAATTGCCGTTTTACACCAATTAA
>CAYUSE010000002.1:0-51124 GCA_964447095.1 uncultured Lachnospiraceae bacterium
CTTATCTAAAAAACTTTAATAAAATGTAAGGGAGATATGTTTTATGAAGAAAAAAATGATGACTAAAGCAATTTCGATTATGATTTTGGCAGCGATGGTTGGTACTTCGGTACAGCCCCCTGCACTTGCGGAAATTATTTATGCCGGACAAGGCATGGTGCAAAAAGCACAGGGGGACACTGCCACAGATGCAAAAGGCAGCGCGGAATCAAAGGATGACGCTGCTGCCGATGATGAGGGCGATAAGAAAGAAGAAGGCACAGAATCTGCTGAAAATGAAAACGCAGAGGCTGCGTCTAATAATGATGCACAGAATAAAACTGAACAGGCATCACAGAACGCTCAAAATCAGCAGGCAGAAAATTCGGAAAATGAAGAAAATGAAGAAGGCGAAGAAGACGACTCCCAAGCTTCAACTCCTTCTCATAACCGTTCACAGTCATCAAATCAAGAAACTTCACAAATACTTGAGCCGTTTTCAACAGAAAACGACAGTACACTGCTTTCATTAGACAGCTCATTCTCCCTATATGAATATTTTGGCGCAAGCCACACATTTACAGCAACCGCGCTTAACGGTGACGGAAGCGATATTATGTGGCAGGTAAGCGAAGAGGATAATTATTTGTCAATTTCAGAACCGGTTGTTGAAGGTGACAAGAGTACCGTCAGCATTATTTGGGATAAAAAGCCGGTTGAAAATATAGTAAGAACTCCTTTCTATGCAATGTTAAAATCCAATCCTTCGGAGAAGGTTACAGGTACGGCTTATTTGTCGAACGGTAATGCTCCGACAGAAGAGGAACAGCAGCAGAATACGGAGGCGGCATCAAAGATGGAATTCGAATCCGAAGAGATTAAGAATTTCGTAAAAGAGATGTATGCGACAGGTCTTACTCAAGATAATTCGATTTATGATTTGTCCGAGTTTGGCGACGATTCAAATTCAAGCGCAAACGCATTTGAAAATATGTCAGACGAGGAAATTCTGAAAGCGTTTGAAGAAAAGGAAAAATCAGAGAATAAAACAGATGATACAGACAGCATTAAAAAGGATAATGAGAATATAGCTGACGCAGATTCAGATAAGGATGTTAAGGTCGATACAGACTCGTCTGAAAAAGCTGCGGAAAACAGCGAGCTATATAATAAGGAAGAAACTCAGTCAAAAATTTCATCAGAGGAAGAAAAAACAGAGGAAAAATCTGATGAAAAGAAATCCGAAACAGACGTAACGGTTAAGGTCGATACCGATACGGATGAACTCGTTCAGAATAAAGCTTCCGAAAAGACAGATGAGAAAGAAGAAGTAAAAGAGGAAAAGAAGGAAGAAGCAAAAGCTGAAGAAAAGGATGAAGCAAATCAGACAGAAATGACAGTACAGAGTGAAGAGGATACTGTCAGTGAAAACGCAGCAGAGGTTAAGACAGAAACAAAGACAGAAAAGAAGTCGAACACAGAAACAGTTAAGAAAACTGTTCAGAAGAATGTTACTGAAGAAGTAATAACAAAGAAGCAGGTTCCGACAATAACAACTAAAACGACGACGACTGAAATCGTGAGCGAAGAACCAATTATGGAAACAACAACAAAAACGGTTTACGAGGAGGTTCCTTCAACAAAGGAAACTACGGTTGAAACCGTTGTTGACGCGGCTTACGATGAAAACGGCGATGGTGAAACGGAGCCGGTAACAGTTACAGAAACAGTTACCGTTCCGACAACTGAAATTATTGAAAAACAGGAAACTGTTGAAGAACAGGTTGGAACAAATTACACAGTCCGCGAAACAACTACTACAGAAGTTTCAACAGAAGGCGGAGCAACTCAAACAACAACATCAGTAAACGAATACAAAACATCTTCGACACCGAATGTCGGTACGTCCACGGAATCGTTTACTACATATACAGAACAGGAAATTAAGGAATACGTTGCAAAGGTTGTTGATGTAGAAATCAATGCGGTAATCGTAACAGAATCCGAAGAGGAGGAAGTTATCAATTCAGCAAATCCGACTGCGTACGTATCAAAGCATAAATCCTCGGGCGGTTCATCCTCGGTTGAACCTAATACATCCTCGGACAATGTTCAGTCCGGTGAGAATGTTTCGGATAATACTTCGGATAATATATCGCTTGAGCAGAAGCCGTCAGACGATCAGATTAAGACTGACGAAAACGGCGAGGAAATCAAGGCGGATGAAAATGCAGGTTCAGATGAGACAAAAGACGAACCTCTTCCGGGATATATTCCCGCTCCGCAGATTACAGAGGAAGAATATGAAAAATACGGCGATCATTTCGTTTATCCGACACAGAGCGGAAACGATACTATGTCCACGGCGGAGGAAAGCGGCGATATGACATTGTCGTCAGTTAGCGTAACTCCAATGGTCGCGTCAGGCTCGTATTCGTCTTATGCTTTGAAGTCGGACGGAACGCTATGGTCATGGGGCTATAATGGCTACGGAGATCTCGGCGACGGCACAACCGAAACACGTTTTACGCCTAAGCAGGTTAAGGATGCAAGCGGCAGCGGATACCTTACAAATGTAAAGCAGGTTGCGGCAGGTCATCATTTTGCTATGGCTTTGAAGACGGACGGAACCGTTTGGGCTTGGGGCCGTAACTATCATGGTGAACAGGGTACAGCCGAAGCCGGAGAAGGAGACAAGGCAAATTCGCTTCCGCGACAGATGCTGTCGGGCGAGCAAGGCGGCGGAACATATATGAAAAACATCGTAAGCATTGCTGCCGGAACACATATCGGTGTGGCTGTAGACAGTGACGGATACGTATATGCCTGCGGATACCAAAATACAGGTCAGCTCGGTATAAATAAAAACGGAACCAACCCTGTGCCGACAAAGGTAAAGAAGCAGGACGACACACCTCTTTCAGGAATAGTTAAGGTTGCGGTAAGTCATTATCACGGTCTTGCTTTAACAAACGACGGTCATGTTTGGTCATGGGGCTATAACAATTACGGTCAGCTTGGAGATAACACACAAGATACAAGACTATACGCCGTTCAGGTAAAGGATCCGAGCGGCTCCGGCGTTTTGTCAAACATAAAAGACATTTCCGCGGTTGGACGCGACGGCTGTACGAGCTATGCCGTAACCAATGACGGAAAGCTGTACGGCTGGGGCTACAGCGGATACGGACAATTAAGCGCGGCAGACGGAACTATAACAAAGCTGCCGAAGGATTTGGGAATTTCTAATGTAAAGGCAGTTGCAACAGGAGGAACAGAAGCTGCAACATGGGTTCTTGCATTGAAGACAGACGGAACTGTTTGGGGCAGAGGCTATAACGGCTATGGTCAGATTGGTCTTGATACGGATACGGCTAACCAGACTTCGTGGAAGCAGGTACAGCAGTTCGACGGAACGCCTCTTACCAATGTTGAAGCAATTGACGGAGCGACTTGGGGTTACGCTTCTATAGCAATGAAGAAGGACGGAACTGTTTGGACGCTTGGAAACAATGATAACGGACAGGGCGGCGTGCATACAGATTTCGGCCGTAGATACACCGCATACAGAGTGGGCGACGATGCTGTATTGAGAATTCGCAAGGGTACTCATTCTAACGGAAAAGTAGAAGGCGGAAATGCGGACAGCCTTGTTACAAATATAAGAATAAAGAACGGCGAGAGCTTTACGATAGACGCGGCAAGCATCGAAGCCGCATTTGGATTTACGCTTAAGGATATGCCTACAAGCTTAAGCTGTTCATTGACGAGCTTTGATTCTTCGGTTGTATCAACAAGCGGTATGACAATTACTGCAAACAACAGCAATGAAAACATGACAACGCATGTAATTGTTTCGGCAACCGCGAATATAGACGGAATGGCGACGACGTTTAAGGCGCTTCTTAACGTAAGCGTTATGCCGTCCGACGGTATTGCAATGCCGCAGGTTGTAGCCGGTTCAAGCTTCACGGTTGTTTTGAAGAAGGACGGTACGGTTTGGACTTGGGGTTATAACGGCGACGGCGAGCTTGGCGACGGAACAAAGGATACAAAGTATTATCCGGTTCAGGTTCTCGCGGGCGACCAGCCTTCGACCAACGGATATTTGCATGATATTGTTCAAATTTCCGCAGGCTCGAATTTCGCTGCCGCTCTTACAAGCACAGGTGAAATCTATCAGTGGGGCTGGAATGACAACTATCAGTTTGGAACAGAAGCAGACGGCACAACAGCTCGTCCCAATTCAACAGCATATACAACGCCGGCTAAAATCAACATGCCGGAAATTCATGACATTAAATATATTGACGCGGGATATTACAATATGATGGCAATCCGCGGCGACGGCTCTGTTTGGGGCTGGGGTTATAACGGTTTTGGACTGCTCGGCAACGGCGACGGAAGCAGCCAATTCCTGGCGCAGAGAGCTCTCGGCGGCGAAAGCGGAACGCAGTATCTGACAGATGTTGTTCAGATTTCGTCAGCATATTATCATACGATTGCGCTTAAATCAAACGGAACTGTTATGGCTTGGGGCTATGGCGGTTACGGTATGCTCGGCGACGGCAGAAACGCGTCGATTGCCTCG
Organism: uncultured Lachnospiraceae bacterium; assembly: GCA_964447095.1. Classification (GTDB taxonomy): domain Bacteria; phylum Bacillota; class Clostridia; order UBA1381; family UBA1381; genus JALEPO01. The sequence continues at coordinate 4,571 of CAYUSE010000002.1, forward strand.
CCGGTTCGTGTTCTAAAAGGCGAACAGGGCGGATCAGGAAAATACCTTGATAATGTAGTACAGGTAGAAAGCATGGGCGGAAGCAATAATGCTTATTTCGGAAGCTCAATGGCAGTAACGGCAAGCCATGAGGTTTACGGCTGGGGTAACAGCAATTACGGCTCTCTTGGAAATATAAACAACAATTCAACGCCCGTGAAGGTTTCGGATTATTCAGACGCGGTTCAGATAGCCGGCGGCGGTGTTTCGTGGCATTATAGAGGCTACGGACCGTATAGCTACGTGCTGCATCAGGACGGAACAGTTTCAAGTCAGGGCTATAACGGTTACGGTCAGCTTGGAAATAACACGCTTACCTCAACCTCTGACAATGGGCTTAAGAAGCAAAAGGTTTCGGGATTAACCGATATCATGCAGGTTACCGCATCTCAAAACGGTCATTTCGGCGCGGCTATTAAAAGAGACGGAACAATCTGGGGCTGGGGCTATAACGGTTACGGTCAGCTTGGCAACGGAACAACCTTGGGCTTTGCAAGAACAGACAGCGATCAGCTTTTCCCTGTTCAGGCGGGAACGGAGGATTCCAATGTTTTGCTTATCCGCGGCGGAACTCTTGCTACGACTATTGATAATAACGGACCGATGGGCGCTGCAGGCGTAAAGGGTGATAGTAATACGCTTATTACGAATATCACTCTTAGAGGCGATGATAAAATTACGGACGCCGCCTCAAAGTTTGACGCGTTCAGAATAAAATCAGACATGGTTTACAGAAAAATACCCTTCTCGGCAACAGTGAGCGAAGAAGCTGTTGCATCGGGTGTTAAGTATGAGTCCTTTGACAACTCAATTGCGGTTGTTGACGCTTTCGGAACAATTAAGCCGGCAAACAGAGGTAAATACGGAAACACCGTTATTCTTGCGAAAGCAGATATAACAGATAACGGAATTACAAAAACATATAAGGCTCTTATCCGCGTAAATGTTGCTCCGTCTGTCGGCATTGCAATGCCGCAGGTCAGCGCGGGCGCAAATCATACAATCGCGCTTCGTTATGACGGAACAGTCTGGGCGTGGGGACGTAACGAAAACGGTCAGCTCGGTCAGGGAAATACCGGCGACGCGCATAATGTTTACAGCCCTGTTCAGGTAAAGGACAGCGCCGGCACGGGTCATTTGTCAAATATTATTCAGATAGCCGCGGGCGGTTATCATAACCTTGCTCTTGATAAGAACGGAACGATATGGGCATGGGGCTATAACGGCGACGGTGAGCTTGGCGATAAGACAACGACAACTGTAGACTTGCCGCAGCTGGTATTGAACTCAACAGGCGAAACCGCTCTGACAAACGTAAAAGCTATTGCGGCGGGCTATCACTACAGCTTTGCTATAATGAATGACGGCGGCGTTTATGCTTGGGGCTATAACCATTTGGGCGAGATCGGCAATAACACAGCGGCAAGTCAGCTTCTTCCGGTGCGCGTAAAAGGCGGAGCCTCAGGCAGCGAATATCTTGAGGATATTGTTCAGATTAGTGCGGGACGAAGCCATACAGCTGCATTAAAGACAAACGGAACAGTTTGGTCTTGGGGTTACAGCGGATATGGCGCTCTCGGCGCAGGTCCGCAGGGCACCACTTATGTTCCGCTGCAAACGCTGAACAAAATGAAAACTATTACAAAAGAAGATGAAAGCAAGGAAGACGTTTATGACGGTTATCTTAAGAATATAGTACAGGTAGAAAGCATGGGCGGAAGCAATAATGCTCATTTCGGAACTTCAATGGCTGTATCGGAAAGCCATGAGGTTTACGGCTGGGGCTGTGGTAGTTACGGTGTTGTCGGAAATGAAATTGGAAGCAATTCGACACCTGTAAAGCTTTCGGGATATTCCGACGCTCTTAAGGTGGCAGGCGGCGGTGTTTCGTGGCATTATAGAGGCTACGGACCGTTCAGCCTTGTGCTGCATCAGGACGGAACGCTGTCGAGTCAGGGCTATAACGGAAACGGACAGCTCGGTAACGGTAATACAACATCCACTGCGGAAAAACAAACTGTTCAGAACTCGGAAAATCTTATAAACAGCATGCTGCAGGTGGCAGGAGCTCAGGAGGGCTATCATGCGGTTTCATTGAAGGAGGACGGAACTGTCTGGACATGGGGTTATAACGGCTACGGTCAGCTTGGTAACGGTACTGTTGACCAAAAAACCACGCCTATTCAGGTTGGCGGCGGCGGTTCTAACGCTATGCGTATTTCGTACGGTAAAATTGTAAACGGTACAAATACAATTGAGGAATTTAATAACCCGAATGAAATTATAACGAATATCACAATGGCGGAGGACGACACCTTCATCATTGATAATACAAAAATTTATACAAAGCAAAGCTTTAGCTTGCTGCCCGATACGGATACGATGACTCCGTCTCAGATTAGCATAACTCCGTTTAACAGTGATCTTGTAACTGTAAGCGGCAACGAGGTTCATCCCGTTAAGGGCGCTTACGGCTTGGCTGTTGTTCTTGTGAAATCTTCTACGGGATATCAGTCGCTTATCCGCATTAAGATTAAGCCCGCTGTAACGGCAGAGGTTAAGTCTGTTGCAATGCCTCAGATTGCAGTCGGCTCAAATCATACTGTAGCGCTTAAATATGACGGTACGGTATGGGCTTGGGGTATCGGAACAACAGGTCAGCTCGGCAACGAGGATATGACAAAGAATATCTATAGCCCGATTCAGGTACACGGCGGCGACACAGGCGAGGAATTTTTGACTAATATTATTCAAATCAGCGCCGGCAGCGACCATACTATCGCATTGCGTAAGGACGGAACGGTTTGGGCATGGGGCTATAATGCCGATGGTCAGCTTGGTAATAATTCGACAAAAAACAGCGCATACCCCGTTCAGGTTTGGGGCTCAAAGAAAAAGGAAATACAAGTAGACGAAGAAACAGGAGCTGAAAAAGAGGTTGAGGTTGCGGATACATATCTAAGCAATATCGTTCAGATAGATGCGGGATATTACCATAATTTGGCTCTTACAAGAGAAGGTACGGTATATGCCTGGGGCTATAACGGCTTTGGAATTTTAGGTGACAATACAGCAAGCAGCAGATCGATACCCGTGCAGGTTCTCGGCGGCGGCTCGGGAAGCGCGTACCTCGGCGACGTTGTTCAGGTCAGCGGAAACTATTATCAGAGCTATGCCCTGAAGGCAAACGGAACAGTTTATTCTTGGGGCTGCACTAACTACGGAGCCCTCGGCGATAACAGCGGAGCAACCAAGTATTTGCCTGTTCAGGTCTTAACGGGAGAGCAGGCAAAGGCAAGCGGTTATCTTGAAAATATAGTACAGATAGAAAGCTTCGGCGGAAGCAATAATGCTTATTTCGGAACGGCAATGGCTTTGACGGAGGATAAGGAAATTTACGGCTGGGGCTGCAGCAATTACGGCGCTATTGGAAATACAAATGGCACTAATGTAACTCCCGTAAAGGTTTCGGATTATTCAGACGCTATTCAGGTTGGCGGCGGCGGTGTTTCGTGGCATTATAGAGGCTACGGACCGTTCAGCCTTGTACTGCATCAGGACGGCACAATTTCAAGTCAGGGCTATAACGGCAGCGGTCAGCTTGGTATGGGTAAAGCAGACGGAGAAACAAGAAAAGACCCGCAGACAGTTCAGAACTCGGAAAATCTTGTAAATAATATGCTTATGGTTGCCGGTTCAAGCAATGGTTCTCATGCGGCGTCTGTAAAGAACGACGGTACCGTTTGGACATGGGGTTATAACGGCTACGGTCAGCTCGGTAACGGTACTGTTGACCAAAAGACGACGCCTATTCAGGTTGGCGGCGGCTCGTCAAACGCTATGCGTATCTCGTATGGTACTATTACAAATACTACAACGGGACTGGTACGCGAAAAGTTTGACAACCCGAATGAAATTATAACAAATGTATATATGGCTGAGGATGACACCTTCCAGATTGATAAGTCAAAGGTAACGCTAAATCAGTCGTTCTCGCTTCTGCCCGCAACTAAAAAGGCGGGAGAATCAAGCGTGCTTTCATTTAAGTCGTTTAACGAAAAGCTTGCGACTGTTGATCCTGTTACAGGTCTTGTAACACCTGTTAAGGGTATTTACGGTACAGCTATAATTCTTGTTAAGGACTCCTCGGGCTATCAGGCTCTTATAAGAGTTAATACAAGACCTGCAGACACTGATGAGGTTACATCTGTCGCTACGCCTATGATTTCGGCAGGCTCACAGCATGTCGTAGCGTTGAAATATGACGGCACGGTTTGGACGTGGGGTCTTAATAGTAGCGGACAGCTCGGACACGGCACAACGGATAATATTCCGAGCCCCGAGCAGGTAATTCTGAGCAAGGATACCGAGGGCAACGCTACATATTTAAAGAATGTTATTCAGGTAAGCGCGGGCAGCGACCATACGCTTGCTCTTGTTAAAGACCCCGCAACCAAGAAAACCTCGGTTTGGGCATGGGGCTATAATGCAGACGGCGAGCTTGGTAACGGTGAAAACAAAAATGCCATGTTCCCGCAAAGAGTTAAGGCGGGTCAGCAGCAGACAGAATCAGGCTTCTTAGAGGATATTGTTCATATTTCAGCCGGCTATTACCATAATTTGGCTCTTACAAAGTCAGGTACGGTATATACATGGGGCTATAACAGCTTTGGAATATTAGGTGATAGTACGGGAGCAAGTAAGTTTGAGCCTGTGCAGGTTCTCGGCGGCGGCTCGGGAAGCGCGCACCTCGGCGACGTTGTTCAGGTCAGCGGAGCTTATTATCAGAGCTATGCCCTGAAGGCAAACGGAACCGTTTATTCATGGGGCTGCAATAACTACGGAGCTCTCGGCGATAACAGCGGAGCACATAAGTCAGCGCCGGTTCAGGTTGTAACAGGTGAGCAGGAAAAGGCAAGCGGCTATCTTGAAAATATAGTACAGATAGAAAGCTTCGGCGGAAGCAATAATGCTTATTTCGGAACGGCAATGGCTTTGACGGAGGATAAGGAAATTTACGGCTGGGGCTGCAGCAATTACGGCGCTATTGGAAATACAAATGGCACTAATGTAACTCCCGTAAAGGTTTCGGATTATTCAGACGCTATTCAGGTTGGCGGCGGCGGTGTTTCGTGGCATTATAGAGGCTACGGACCGTTCAGCTTTGTACTGCATCCGGACGGCACAATTTCAAGTCAGGGCTATAACGGTAACGGACAGCTTGGTAACGGCACACAGACTTCAACAGCCGAAGAGCAAAAGGTTGGCAATTTGAAGAACATGGTTCAGGTTGTCGGCTCAAGCAACGGTCAATTCGGCGCGGCTGTTAATAAGGACGGTACTGTTTGGACTTGGGGCTATAATGGTAACGGTCAGCTTGGCGAGGGTACACAGGATACGCCTAAAAAGTCGCCCGTTCAGGTCGGCGGCGGTTCATCAAATGCTATGAAGCTTCGCTACGGCGATGTTATGGACGAAACCGCGACAAGTGTAATTAAGTCATATAATAAGCCGAATGAGCTTTTGACGACAATTTATATAGAAGAAAATCAAACCTTCCGGATTAAGACCGACGATATTCAGGTTGAAAAGAGCTTCTCATTGTTGAAGGCAAATTCAAGGGTTAATCCCGATAATCTTGAATTTACGTCTATGGATGAGCGTTTTGCAACGGTTGACAAAAAGACAGGTCTTGTAACTCCGAAGAAGAATGCTTACGGTATTGCCGTAATCGTTGTTAAGGATACAGAGACGGGCTACAGCGCTATTGTAAGAATAGGCGTCAGACCCGAGGGCGCGGTTGCTATGCCTATGGTAAGCGCGGGCGCAAACCATGTTGTAGCCGTAAAGGCAAACGGTACTGTTTGGACTTGGGGTTATAACAGCAACGGCGAGCTTGGTCTTGGTCATAATAAGAATGCAACCGTGCCTATGCAGGTTGTAACAGGTGAACAGGACAGCGACAGCGGTTATCTTGAAAATATTATTCAGGTAGGCGCGGGTTCAAACCATAATATTGCCCTTGATAAAGATGGTCATATCTGGACATGGGGCTATAACGGAAACTATGAGCTTGGCAGAACTATTACAGAAGAAAAACCACAGAATAAGCCCGGTAAGGTTGAGGGTCTTGACAGTGTAGTTTCACTTTCAGCAGGATACTATCATAACCTTGCAGTTAAGAAGGACGGTACAGTTGTATCATGGGGCTACAACGGCTTTGGCATACTCGGCAACGGCAACGGAACAAGTACAGCCGTTCCGCAGAGAGTTCGCGGCGGCGCGACGGGCGCGGCATATCTGACGGATATTGTTCAGGTCAGCGGAGCTTATTATCAGAGCTTTGCCTTGAAGTCAAACGGTACGGTATTTGCTTGGGGCTGCAATAACTATGGCGCTCTTGGTACAGGAGACGGACAAAATCGTCTTGTTCCGGCACAGGTTAATAAGGGCGAGCAGGAGGACTCAAAGAGCGGATATCTTGAAAAAGTAATACAGATAAACAGCTTCGGCGGAAGCAATAATGCTTATTTCGGAACGGCAATGGCTGTAACGGAAAGCAACGAGGTTTACGGCTGGGGCTGCAGCAATTACGGCGCTATTGGAAATACAAATGGCACTAATGTAACTCCCGTAAAGGTTTCGGATTATTCAGACGCGCTTCAGGCAGCCGGCGGCGGTGTTTCGTGGCATTATAGAGGCTACGGACCGTACAGCTACGTGCTGCATCAGGACGGAACGCTGTCGAGTCAGGGCTATAACGGCTACGGTCAGCTTGGCGTAGGCGTAGACGAAAACGGAAATCTTCAAAATTCCGTTGACGCAAAAGAAATCCCGTTACTCGAAAATGTAGTTCAGGTAGTTGGTTCGCATAATGGTCACTTCGGCGCAGCCGTAAGAATGGACGGAACAGTTTGGGCATGGGGCTATAACGGAAACGGCGAGCTTGGAAATTCAACAACTAAGAGTGCATACACACCGACATCTGTAGGTTATCCTCCGACAACTAACTTCGACTTCCAGTATGCAGAGGTTCAGAAGACAGCTGACAGCAGTCTTGTACGTAAGTACGAGTGGGATAACATGATGCCGAGAAGTATGACGGCAAATCATGCAATCAAAGAAGACGAACAGCTTGTTATTGATAAAGAAAAGATTATCGGCGAGCAAATCTTCGGATTTAATTTGATTACCGATAAGAGTTCGGAATTCTCAATAGCAGAGGATATCAAAATTACCTCATTTGATGAAACAATGTTTACAGTTGTTGACGGTAATAAGATTGTCCCGAACAATAACAAAAAATATGGTACAGGTATAATTATAGTAAGAGATACAAACAAGAAAAGAAACTTCATGGGTATAATCCGCCTTGAAGTAAAGCCGGCTGATGCGGTAGCGGCTCCGATGGTAAGCGCGAATATGTACTCAACAGTTGCTCTAAAGGCAGACGGTACAGTTTGGACATGGGGTTATAATGTAAACGGACAGCTTGGTAACGGTACAACTGCCGATTCGCTTACGCCTACACAGGTTAAAGGCGGAGATGCAGGCGGTCAGTTCCTTACAAATGTGGTACAGGTATCAGCAGGCGGCTCGTATGAGAGCGGTAACCGCTTCTTCATGCTTGCGCTCCGCGCTGACGGCAGTGTATATGCATGGGGTAATAACAGTTACGGTCAGCTTGGTAACGGCGTGACCGGCGGTGACGATATGCTTACACCTGTTCAGGTTAAGGGCGAGGACGGCAACGGATACTTGGCTGATATAGTTCAAATCAGCGCAGGTTCAATGTTTGCAATGGCTCTTGATCGTCATGGAAAAGTATATACATGGGGACGTAACGGCTATGGTCAGCTCGGTAACGATTCGACAACATGGTCAAATGTTCCGATAAGACCGGCAGGCGGTATGGCATATACAATGTACCTTGAGGACGTTGTACAGATTAGCGCCGGAGGTAATTGGACCGGCGGTGAAAATGACTTCGCGGCAGTTCTTAAGAAAGACGGAACTGTTATGACTTGGGGTCGTGGTATAGACGGACAGCTTGGTAACGGTGAAAATCCGAATTATGTAACAACTCCTGTACGAGCAAGAGGTATCGGCAAGGATTATCTTGATGAGATTGTTGAAATCAGTACAGGCGGATTGTCAACAGCTGCAGTTTCAAGTGACCATAAACTTTATACATGGGGTTATAATGCTCAGAGACAGCTTGGCGTTGGTTCAACGGCAAATAATGTTAACGTGCCTACGGCTGTTAAGCTTGATGAAACTACAGAACTTACAAATGTATATGAAGCAGCGGTGGGAATGACGCACATGTCAGCTCGTACGCTTGATGATGCAGATAACTCTAAAGTTTACACTTGGGGTACAAATGACAGCGGACAGCTTGGTATAGACAACAGAGATACACAGCTTTATGCAAAACAGGTAGCGGGCGGATTAACTAAAACGCCATACCTTGAAAATACAAATGACTTATTTGCAGGCGGTTATCATACAGGCGCAATTCAATCGGATTATTCCGTATGGGATTGGGGTCGTAATGCTAACGGTCAGCTTGGTGACGGTACAATTGATACAAGACAGACACCTGTACAGGTAGTATCGGAGAAGGGTCAACCACAGCTTACTATATCGAGCGCCGTTCTTACAAGAGATGGCACAGATAAGGAAATGGCTATCCACTATGACACATTAAGACAGATTGACAACAATAAGACCTTTACAGCTATCCAAGAGGGCGACACCTTGGCAATTGACAAGAGCAAGATTGCAGGAGTAGCATCCTTCAATCTATTGAAGGAGTCATCCTATACTCCGGATGGTTTGAAGTTCCGCTCTATAAACGAGGCTGTTGCAGAAGTTGACGAAACATCAGGTGTAATTACAGCCCTTGGTACAGGTATAACATATATTATAGTAGAAGATGTAACAGGCGCAGAGGGATTCTTCAAGCTGAACGTTATTCCGAAGAATGCAAACTATATTGCATATCCGGAGGTTCGTGCAGGCGTTGCTCACACTGTTGCTCTAAAGGCAGACGGTACAGTTTGGGCATGGGGCTACAACGGACACGGTGAGCTTGGTAACGGAACAGTAGGCGGACAATATGATCAGCCTACACAGGTTTTGATAAAAGAAAACCAGATGAATCCGGATTCAGGTAATATTCCTCTTACAAATGTAATTAAAATTGATGCAGGCGCATACCATACTCTGGCTCTTACACAGAGCGGTCAGATATATGCATGGGGCTGGGGAATTTACGGTTCACTTGGTGATGGTCTAACAAATGACCATTCAACAGGCGTTGCTCTGAAGGTTGTCGGTGAAGCGTACAGCAATACTAATGCAAATGTATTCTTAGGAGATTCGAACGACCAGCATACAATTGTTGACATTGCGGCAGCAGGCTATAGCAATTATGCTTCATATTCAATGGCTCTTGATATTGAGGGTAACGTATTTACATGGGGCAGAAACTATACCCGTTCAATAGAACCGCAGGATAATAATTGGAATTTGACGAGAGGTGTTCCTTCAAATATTTCAAAGACTAATACAATGCTTAAAGGCACTGTATCGGTTGTAAGCGACTCAATCGGTCATACAGCTCATGTGCTTCGCGGCGACGGTCAGGTTATTTCTTGGGGCTATAACAGATATGGAACATTTGGAAATAACAGTTCTTATGAAACAGGTCCGACTACTCAGGCAAATCTAAAAGGCAGAAGAGCCGTATATCTGAAGGGCGGCTGGCATAACGCAGGCGTTATCACAACAGACAATACTGTTATGGGCTGGGGTTATGCAGATCACGGTGCTTTGGGTGACGGAAGAAGCGGAAATGTTCTTGAACCTCAGGTTATAACAAAGTATAGCAAACAGAATTATGAGGAAACGATAGACACAGGCATGATTTTGAGTGAAGAGAACAACAACGAAGAGCTCTTCAATCAGAATAACAGAATAGCTTATGTCGGTTTTGAGGTACCCAATTACAGAGATTCGGGAACAACGCAGATTGTTAAATATCCGTTTGATTATGACGGCTCATTCGATTCTGCATATTCATCTTCAGCCGACATAACAAGCGAAATAATTAAGGCGACAAAGATTATTGCATATCTGAAGGCAGAGGAAGCAGGCGTTAATTTCACAGGCGATATAGTTTCGCTTCATTCTGTAACTCATAAGCCGGAATATGATTATGTAATAACAAACGGCGATAATACAACCACAACATATTACGCTTATGCGACAGACGACGGAGCTGTAAAGATGCCGACGCTGAGCGCCGGCGATTCATGGTCGGATAGACTTGGCATACTTGTTGATACTTCAGCGACAGATGGCATTGGCGGAGGTCAGTTAGATGAATGGATGTATCTGTCATTTATGCCGACAAAGGTTGTAAAGACAAATCCTGTACAGCTTGATATGTCGTCATCATCAATTGTTACAATGACAGACGGCAGAGTACGTACGTCAGGATCAACCAATAATTATGCTCTTGGACGCGGAACAAACGTACCGTTCGGTACAATAGACCTCGTTCACGCGGGAAGCTCGGGCAAGGAAGGCGAGCCTCTTGAGGATATAATCTTTGCATCGACTTCGAACGGTGAAAGACCGTCAACTTATGCAATTAAAGAAAACGGAAGTATCTGGGCTTGGGGTGACGACTATCACTTCCAGCTCGGTGACGGCGCTCCCGGCAAGAACCAGGCAGAGCCGGTAAGAGTCGGCGCATCATATCTGACAATGAGCAAGTATTTGTACTCATTAAAGGTAGACGGTATCGGCGAAAAGCTTAACAAGCCGTCAGTTGACTCCTTCAACGTATTTGACAGTGGTTCCGGTGAAGAAGCAACAGTCGATTTGAAGTATCAGACCTATGACGGAAACAACAATATAGTAGAAATAGAAATAGACGACACTACCGGCGAGGCTACTTTAAAGCCTGTTGGTATAGGTACAACTTATGTAATCGTATCGGTTGCAAACGACCCGTTAACGACAGGTCTTGTAAAAGTAGAAGTTCGTCCGTCAGATACAACAGTCGGCGGCACGGATAAGAGTATTGCATACCCGCAGATTGCGGCAGGTACAGACTTTACGGTTGCTCTAAAGGCAGACGGAACAGTTTGGACTTGGGGTTCAAACGCTTACGGACAGCTTGGTAACGGCAAATTTAACGGAAGCGTTGTATATCCCGAAAAGATAGATTTAGGCAATGTTGTTAAGATTGCGGCTTCGGGCAGATTTGCCGCGGCTTTGAAGGCAGACGGAACAGTCTGGACTTGGGGACGCAATAACCAAGGTCAGCTTGGTGATGGCACAACAGAAAACAGAAATAAGCCTGTACAGGTATTAAAGGGTGTTCAGAACGCAGATAATGCAGAAAAAACACATCTTGAAAATATCGTTGCAATCGCAGCAGGCGGCTTAAACGATGATTACGGCTACACGGTAGCTGTTTCCGGCGACGGCTTCGTTTACGGTTTTGGTGCAAACGAATATAAACAGCTAACGACTGAAAACGGAAGAAACTATACAACGCCGGTACTTTCACCTGCAAAGAATGTTGTAGATGTAAAGGCAAGCAAGGGCGCAACTGTATATACTTTAACATCAAACGGTGTTATGCATGCCCTTGGAAAGAACGACGTATATGAATACGGTACGGGCGGAAGATCAGGCTCAGTACTTACAATGGTACAGCTTCCAAGCCGTGTAATGGCTATCGGAGCAGGTAATCAGAACGGTATGGCTGTAACATATTCGCTTAATGCAAACAGCAAGCCTGAAACAGAGACGTATGCATGGGGTAATAATGCAAGCTTTGCAATATCGCCTCAGAATGCGGCTCAGCTTAGAACGCCTACTCTCATGACGGGACGCAAGGATGTTGCGCTTCTCGGCGGAGGCGATAGTGTTTACACAATAGATAAAGACGGACAGCTCAAGATTTCCGGTCTTGGCACAAGCGGTCAGCTTGCAAACAGCAAGAATGAAGACACAACATCGCTTGAGCCGTTCTCGAAGTTCAATAAGAACAACGGCACAACAGCAAGTGATGCAATTGCCGCAGCATCTGCTATAGGCGGTACGCATTCACTGTATATTGATAATCAGGGTAACGTATGGAGTACAGGTAACAATACGTCTTCGCAGCTTGCTCTCCAAAATGCGGGAGATTCAATCAACGAAGCGCAGATGATAGGCGGAGAACCTACTATAACTCTTGATAAGAGAGAAATCCTTGCAAGAACAAACGCTACAATAGATGAGCTTGACGCGGCAATTCATATTGCAGGTAAGTTCAACGTATTCAAGGCAGAAGACGAAAAGGTTACTTATACTAAGGAATTTTCAATCTGGGATCCTGCAATTGCTACTATAGATCCTGCTTCGGGAGAAATTACAGGCGTGAAAGAAGGTCAGACCTACGCTGTAATTAAAATCAAGGACGGCGAGAATGTAATCAATACTCAGTATGTTCTTGTATCGGTAGTACCGAGCGTATTGGACGGCGAGAAACCGTATGTAACCTTCCCGCAGGTTGAGGCAGGTCAGACGCATACAATCGCTCTGAAAGCTGACGGTACAGTCTGGTCTTGGGGTAATAATGCCTCGGGACAGCTGGGCTTAGGCTATACAGGCGGTATGGAAACTATGCCTCAGCAGGTTATGGATAATGTTAAGAAGATTGCTGTAGGCGATAACTTCGCAATGGCACTCGACTTTGACGGACACCTCTGGACATGGGGAGCTAACAACTACGGTCAGCTTGGTCAGGGTGTTGCTACAAATGTACAGGTTAACACACCGACTATTGTTCAGTCATTTATTGACGATAACCTGCTTATAACAGACATTTCAGCAGGCGGTTACGGCGGTGATGAATTTGCGCTTGCAATAGCTGATTCAATGGATGTATATGGCTGGGGTAAGAATTACTCAAGACAGGTTACAAACGCAGGAACAAATTACTATCTTGCACCTGTAAATACAGGCGTTTCAAGAGCAATTCAGATTGCTGCAGGACGCGATGCTACAAGCTATGCGCTTACAGAAACAGGCAGGGTATATGCTTGGGGTAATAACGGCTATATGGAACATGGTACACACGACCATGCAGCTTCCAATATTGCAAAATCTCAGGTATCAATCTCAAATAAGGTTGTTGCAATTGCAGCAGGCTACAGAAGCGGATTTGCTATAACTGAAAATCAGGAGACTTATGTCTGGGGTAAGAACGTAAATCATGAATTAGGCATTGAAAACACAGACGGAATGCCTATGAAGAACAGTAATGTTAAGAATGTTGTACGCATAAGCGGCGCTCAGTCAACATTTGCAATAAAAGAAGCATCACAGAATCTGCTTGCAACAGGCTTGAATACTGATCACATGCTTGGTGTAGGCGAAGATGGAACACAAAGTCAGTTTAAGAATGTAAAGGCTGATGATGAAAACGACTTCACAGGCGTTATATGGGCAGACGCAAGCAATACAGGCTCGCATTCAACAGCAATCAGATATAACGGCGATGTTTATACCTGGGGTCAGGGCTCGCAGGGTCAGCTTGGCAACGGAACATTCGGAACAAGCAATTACCCGACGCCCGCAGGCGCTAAACAAATAAAAATTGACGGTATAGACAATAATAAGCTTCTTACTTATGTAAATGGTCCTAAGAGAAGCTTTGTACCGGAAGTTGTTTCAGGCTTCAACGTATTCAGGGACAACATCTCAAAGGTAGGCAACTTCAAGGTTGTATCAACAAATGAAAATGTTGTAACAGTATCTGAGGATAATACAAATACTCTTGAATTTGTAGGTGTTGGTGAAGCTAAGATTGTTGTTGCAGATGCGGACATCAATCTATATACACTAATAACCATTCAGGTTCTTCCTGAAAGCTATAAGGATACATTCACGGCAAGCGGCACAACAGCGGTATTCCCGAAGGTAACGACGGGTGCGCAATTCTCAATGGCTCTAAAGGCAGACGGAACGGTCTGGACTTGGGGTAAGAATGATTATGGCCAGCTTGGTGTAAATGACACAGCAGTTTCATATTCAGGCTCACCGGTACAGGTTAAGCTTGCAGACGGCTCTTTCATGGAGGATATAGTTGATGTTGCGGCAGGTTCTTATACAGCTTATGCTCTTACAAGAGACGGAAGCATATACGGCTGGGGACGTAATGTTTACGGTGCGCTTGGTATCGGAACAAACAGCGATTACGGTCAGCAGTATCCTGTAAAGGTTAAGAGCGTTGACGGAAACACATATCTTGGCGATGGATTTACAAGTCCGATAGTTAAGATTGCTGCAGCTCCTTACGGCGCAATGGCTATTCTTGAAAATGGCTCAGCTTATGCATGGGGCTACAACTACTACGGCAATCTCGGTATCAATTCGGGTTACAGCCTGCTTCCGAGAAAGGTTGTCGGAGTAAACAACGCAATTGATGCAGAGATGGGTACTTACACATCTGCAATACTTAATAAAGACGCTACAGTTATGACAGTTGGTTATAACTATTACGGCGAAGGCGGCGTAGGTCACAGAGGTAACTACGGTCTGGTTCAGACTGTTCAGAAATCCGAAGACGGCGGAGCTCTGAAGGGTGTAGTTGATATTGGCTTCGGTGAGCATCACGGCGCATATACAACCTTTGAGCTTAATGAGAACGCGAAAAATCATGGCGTTCAGGGCGCAGATGCGTTCAACAACTATTCATATATGACAGGCTGGAACGGCGAAGGCGCTGCCGGAATAGGCTCGACTAATCCGAATATAAACGTATATCCTGTACGCACTCTTAAAAAGACTGCGACTATGGAAGATGGAGTAGTTATTGAACCCGCAGAGCCTTTGACAGGTATTTCACAGATTGCGACGGGCTACAGAATTCATGCCGGTCTGACAAATGATGAAAAGGGCGAAGTCTATACATGGGGCTACAACAATATCGGTCAGATTGGTAGCGGTGTAGTCGGCGGATTGACAATGCTGCCGGTTAATGTTAAGGAAAACAGCAGCGGTACAGCGAACTTGTCGAATATTATGTCGGTTGAAAGTACAACTTACAGCTCGCATATTATCGCGGCATCTAAGGAAGGCGGCGTATTCGTTTGGGGTAATAACGACGGCTATCAGCTTGGCGACCAGACAAATACAAACAGTCCGTATCCTGTTGTTGTAGGAAGCAGTCCGATTGAAATAGATCAGTCAACAATCTTTATTGACCTTACAACCGGTATAGATACAGCTGATGTTACGGCAAGCACAACGTCTCAGCCGTTCTCGCTGTTCGATACTTCGTCAGGTCAGACAAGCGAAATCTCATGGAGCATTTTAGATCCTGAAATAGCGGAAATTGTAAATACTCCTGAAACAATAACCAGCGGCGGCGTAACTTCAAATCTTGCAACTCTTCAGGGTAAGAAGGAAGGTACAACCGTTATCATAGCGACAGATTCGCTTACAGGTAAGACAATTGCGGCGCGCATAAGAGTATCAAAGGGCGTTGCAAATCCGAAAATAGTAATCGGCAACGATTTCGCTATAGCTTTGAAATCAGATGGTACAATCTGGGGTTGGGGCTCAAATGATTACGGTAAGACAGGTACAGGCGTTGAAACTGCAAAAGTAGCATCACCGACACAGATTAAGTCTTACTATAATAAAGCATCAAACGGCGACTTGTTCGATTTTGACGAGCATACACCGATAGTTGATATAGCAGCTGCAAACAACCATGCAATCGCGCTTGATAAGAACGGCAAGATTTATACATGGGGTTACAACGGCTATGGTCAGCTTGGCTTTAACTACTATACAGTAAATTATGCAAGAACACCGATACAGGTAACAGATCTTGCAAAGGAAACTATTGTTGCAATTGCAGCAGGCGGAGACCATACCCTTGCATTGGCATCAAACGGTCAGGTTTACGCGTTTGGTAAGGATACAAGAGGTCAGCTTGGCAATAATACAACTAACGGCAACCAGAACTATACACCGACAGTAATGAGCGGCGTAAACGGTAACGGAACGCTTCAGGGCGTTATTGATATAGCCGCAGGCGCTGAACATTCGATTATGCTTCTTGGAAACAAGACGGTATGGGCTGTCGGCGATAACAAATATTATGAGCTCGGCTCAGAACAGCTTGAAAACTCAAATGATTATATACCAACAGTTGTAGAGATTCCGACTCCGGAGGATAAGAAAAACCATGTTATTAAGATAACGGCGGGCGGATATAACTCAGCTTATGTTACAATAAACAGAGAAGCTTATGTATGGGGTAATAATCAGTATTATCAGGCTCTTGACGATGGCTTGGGCGATAATATTGCAGAGCCGCATAAGATTATATTCCGTGACAGCGATAATACTGTTGACGATATTGTAATCGGCGGAATGAATACAGAATCGTCGGATGTAAAAGTTCATCTGGCTGTTAAGACGCGCAATGAAGAAATCTATACATGGGGCTATGGCAGAAACGGTCAGATTGGTAACGGCAGTCAGCCGGATAAGCAGAGCTCGGCAGAAAAGATTTCAGTAGCGGGCAGCAGCAGGATTTGGGGTATTGCCGCAGGCGGCACAAATACTTCGGTAATCTTGGGCGACGGCGTAAATGACGGATATGTTTATACATGGGGTTCAAGTGATAAGGGACAGATCGGTAACGGAACGGCAGGTCAGACCGGCGGTGGTCAGACGAACGAACTTGATCCGACAAAAACAGGAGACGATTATATCTCACTTGACAGATATAATGTAACACTTCACTTGAATGAAACAGAAACAGTAAAGCCTGTATATAATAAGTTCTTCAATGTAAAGAAGAATACAAATCCGGACGCAAGTTTCACATTGTCGTCAATGGATGATTCTGTAGCTTCGGTAAGCGGTTATACAATTAACCCGCAGTCGAGAGGCACCACACAGGTATTGGTACGCAGTGACAATAATACTCAGGCAATTGTAGAAGTAACTGTAATTGACAATGACTTTAAGGCAATGCCGCAGATTGCGTCAGGCAATGGCTACACAATTGCTCTTGATAAGGACGGAAAGGTTTATACATGGGGCTATAACGCCGCAGGTCAGCTTGGCGATGGCAGCACAGAAAACCGCATTATTCCGCAGGATATAACTTTTGATTTTGCTAACCCGAACAATTATATTACTAAGATTGCAACGGGCAGCGGAACAAGATATAACAGAACAGAGACAGGTCATACCATAGCTTTGGATAATACACATAAGGTATGGACTTGGGGTTCAAATGATTACGGACAGCTTGGTACAGGAGACAGAACTGCATCGTCAAAGCCTGTTGAGGTAGTGCTTCCGGACGGTGTTGAACCTGTTGATATTGCCGCAGGTGAAAGAACAAGTTACGCGATTGATAAGAACGGCGACATCTACGCATGGGGCAACAAAGATGTGAACAGCGGTTATGGCTTAACTCCGATTAAGCTTGACTTGTTCACAAGAATAATTGAAATATCCGGAAACTATGCGCTAAAGGCAGACGGAACAGTTTGGAATGTTCCTCCGACTAACGGCGCTGACGCAATCGTTAAGAAGAACCGTGAAGAAGATCCGGTAAGATTTGTAAAACTTTCATCAAATAATCACTTTGGCATAGCTCCAACGGATGATCCTTCAGCATCGCATACATTGCTGATTTCTACAGATAAGAAGCTGTATGTATTTGGTGAGAATTTGAACAATGAGCTTGGCATAGAGGAAAGCGAGCTTCCGGCAGATACTAATGACTTTATTGAAAATAAGAACATAACAGACGTAAAGGATGTAGCGGCAGGCAACGGCTACAGCGTTGCTGTAACCGAGGACGGCACGGTATATTCATGGGGTAACAACAGTCCTTATTATCAGGCAGGTCAGGCATTAAGAACGATTTATGAAACACCGAAAAAGGTTTGGTATCCGACATCTGCGAAGATGATTATCATCGCAGACGCGAGTATGGATCATACTGTAACGGTTGACAGCGACGGATATGTATGGAGCTTCGGTGCTAACATGTTCAGCCAGCTTGGAAATCAGGATAACGCTAATTCATACAGACCTGTAATTGCAGGTAAGATGCAGCTTAGAGTTAAGCCGCAGGTTATCCGCATCGATGAAAACGCAACCCTTGACGTAACAAAGGGCGATATAGCAGCAGGCGGTAATAACAAGGCTCTCGAAGTATCAGTGGCTGAGTATCTGAACCTGTTCGGTAAGACAACACCGGGTGATAATGAATATGAGGTTGAGTCGCTGAATGAAGATATTGTTGAAGTAAGCGTTGACGACAACAACAAGAAGCATATTATCAGAGGTCTTGCAGAAGGCAGAGCTATGCTTAAGCTTACAACGGCAGCATCACAGACAATCGGATATGTAACGGTTTATGTTGGTCAGAACGGCGGTATCATTCCTATGGTAGACGGCGGTGACGAACACAGCATTGCATTAAAGGCAGACGGAACTGTTTGGACTTGGGGTAATAATGAGGTAGGTCAGCTTGGCTATACAACAACAGATAAGATAAGCGGATCTACTATAAAGGTTGCGCTTCCGGATGATGAAAAGGCTGTGCTTATTTCGGCAGGCTCAAATCATACGCTTGCAGTCGGAATGAACGGCAAGGTTTACTCATGGGGTTCAAACGAATTCGGTCAGCTTGGACAGAATGAGAGCGACAGACTTGTATCGGCTATCGGTACAGTTAAGAAAGAGAACGGTGATGAGCTTGAAGAAGCAGTAGGAGCTGCAACACACGAAAATACTTCGTATGTTCTCCTTGCTGATGGCACCGTTTGGGCATTCGGTAACGAATTTAATAAGAAATATTACGCAGTTCCCGTGAATGGTTTGTCGGGTATTCTCCAGATAAGCGGCAACTACGCTCTAAGCGTAAGCGGCGAAGTTTGGAAGATGAATAACGGCACACTTCCGACAAAGGTAATGGGCTATAAGGATAAGGACGGCAACGAGATTGCAATATTGAAGATTGCTCACGGCTCAGACCACTTGCTTGCTCTTGATGCAAACCATAACGTATGGGCAGTAGGCTCAAATAACAGAGGTCAGCTGGGACAGAATGATGTTAAGAACTCGGATGTTCCTGTTAAGGTACTGAAGGGTGAACAGCCGTCCACAGATACAGAAGCTCCTGAGAAATATCTTGCAAGAGTTACAGATATTTCAGCAGACAGATTTGTATCGGCAGCAGTAGACGCTGACGGTAATGTCTACAGATGGGGCGCGAACGAGTACGGTCAGCTTGGCGTAGGCGATATGGCAGGAGACAGACTTGTACCGGCAAAGGTTATTAAGACCACAGAAAGCCTCAAATTTGAGCTTGTATCAGGCGGAACATATCATCAGATGGCGGTTGACGAAAACGGTAATGTTTGGACAGCCGGTAATAACGACAGCAGCCAGCTTGGTGACGGAACGCAGATTACAAAAGATATACCGATTATGGTAGGCGGCAATGAAGTTGTCATCTATGATAACGGTAAGGCTCTTTACGGAACGCTTTACATGGAAACGGGCGAAGAGAAAACACTTACAGCAGGATTTAACGTATTCAATTTGTACGGAATTCTTCCTGTTAACAAGTTTGAATTCGTTCCGAACGATGAAAGCATTATAACAACAAACAGAGATACAGGTCTTGTAACTGCGCTTAAGGCAGGAACAGCATTTATCTCAGTAACAGAAAATACATACAGCAAGAAGAGCGCTTATATCAGAGTTGAAGTTTCGGACAACAATGTCGGCTTCAAACCGAAGGCGGTTACAAAGGGTAACCATGCAATGGCGCTCAAGTCAGACGGAACAATCTGGGCATGGGGAATTAACACTAAGGGTCAGCTTGGTAATAATTCAACAGCTCCGGTTGACGACCCTGTAAATGTAACTCCGAGCGGCTTGACATTCAAGGATATTGCCGTAGGAGACGAGTTCTCGCTTGCTGTAGCTTCTGACGGAACAGTCTGGTCAGCTGGAAGCAATCAGTATAACCAGCTTGGTGTTGCGCGTACATCAGTATTGACACGCACCGGCTTTGAGAAGATTGAAGGTCTTGAGAAGATTGTTCAGATTGCGGCAGGCTACTCCTTCGGCTTAGCTCTTGACGAATACGGATATGTATGGTCATGGGGAAGCAATAACAAGGGTCAGCTTGGTATAGGCAATATCGGATCAGAATCCGCAAAACCGCAGAGAATTTCTGTAATAGATAATGTAACTTCAATTTCAGCAGGTTACGAAAGCGCATTACTGCTTCGTTCAAACGGAACAATGTGGGCAATCGGCGCTGACCAGAACCAGCAGTCAGGTCTTGATTATTCATCAACCGCTTTGTGGACACCTACAGAGGTAAGAGGTGTTGGTGGATTAGTTGAGGTTGCATCAGGTACAGATCACAGCTTGGCGCTTGCATTTGATACAACTGTTTATGGTGCAGGCAATAATGACAAGGGTCAGACAGGCGAGGTTTCAAGAGCAGGAACATCACTTAAGCCTGTAATGACAGCTGCATCTGATATAGCAGCGGGTAATAAGTACAGCCATATTTTAAGCAGAGCGGGCGAAATATATGTATGCGGTTATAATGAAACAGCAGGTCAGCTCGGTCTTGGCGATAAGGACAACAGACCGGTTCCGGTTAGAAATGAACTTATCAAAAACTTAGATATAAGAGGTATGAGCATTGGTAATGAATATTCATTATTCTATACCAAGGATGGATACGTATATGGTTACGGTGATTACTCTCTTGGAGAAAAGGTAGACAGAAATGAAACAAAGAGTTATGTTCCCGTACTCATAGGCGAGAGAACAGAACTGATTTCAAAGTATGACATAACGCTTCGCGTTAAAGAAGAGGAAACTCTTGATACATTCTCAGGTGACAAGTTTAATCTGTTAACAAATGATACAAATACAGACTCTATAAGCTTCACAAGCAAGAATGACGCTATCGCAGATGTAGATTCAACAGGCAAGATAATTGCGAATAAGATTGGTATTACACAGATAGTTGTTACAAAGGGCGACTTGAAGTCAGTCTGCACAGTTCACGTAATCGGCGAGGATTCAAAGGTTGCTCCGATGATTTCGGCAGGTAACGCGCACGTTATTGCTCTAAAGGCAGACGGAACAGTTTGGTCATGGGGTTACAACACCTCAGGTCAGCTTGGTAACGGCGGAGTATCGAGTGCATTTGAACCGATTAACGTAGAAACACTTAACAATAAAGAAATTATAGCTGTTCACGCAGGTGACTTCCACTCAATTGCATTGGCACGCAACGGTGACGTATATGTATGGGGAAGCAACTCCAGAGGTCAGCTTGGTCTTGGCTCCGGTGTAAATTCAGTATCAATACCGCAGAAGTTATCGGGAGTTCCTGAGATAACATCAATTTCAGGAGGTTCAGAGCATACAATGCTTCTCGGCGCTGACGGCTATGTTTACAGCATGGGCAGCAACGAAAAGGGTCAGCTTGGTGATCCGACTGTTAAGACAGTATCAAATGTACCTGTAGTTGCACAGGGTCTTAACAAAGTTATAAGCCTGAGCATAGGTGCGGGCGGTAACTCATCCAAGGCAGTACGTTATGACGGAACTGTATGGGGATGGGGTGACAATAACGCTCATCAGGTTGATGACTCAAACAACCCGAAATATGAAACACCGCAGAAGATTGATTTAGGAAAAGAATTCAACGGTAAAGTTATAAGAACTTATGACGGATTAAATCACGTTGTTGCTCTTCTAAATAACGGTAAAGTAATTTCATGGGGTTATAATGATGAAGGTCAGCTTGGTCAGAACAGCTCAAACAAAACAGGTTATCATGCTCCCGCGTATGTCGATGTATTTGACGGCAATGATAATTATGCGGTTGATATTTCAGTTGGAGCACAGCACAACCTTGCTATAACTGCTGACGGCAGAGTATGGGCATGGGGAAGCGGCGACCAGGGACGTCTTGGCATAGATGATTATAATGATAGAATTGCTCCTGTTCCTGTAGTCGTAAAAGATGACCCGAGTACGGCAATGGATATTGCTACGGGCGGCGCATCTTCATACATAGTTCTTGACAACGGCTTTGTTTACAGCTTCGGTCAGAACAGCCATGGTCAGCTTGGTAACAGCTATGCAGGTGAAAACCCGGCAGCTTGGAAGCCGAATACATATAACGCTTCGGATTCCGATGAAGCTGAACCGGTACTTGTAACAGGTAAGAACATGAAGGTTAAGCCCGAGAGCATTAAGATGTTCAAGGGTAACTCGCAGAAAGTGACGGTAACCTTCAACAGATTTAACCTTTTGACAGACGATGCAGATCTCGGAAATACGTACGAGTGGACAGTAGGCGATACAGAGCTTGATCCTGAGGGCGTACCTCCGATTATCAAAGAAACAATCGTTTATGCTGATGCAGACGGTGTTGTACACGGCAGGGAGCTTGGTTCGGCAACTGTTACAGTTACTGATAAGAGAACAGGCGCTGACCGCGACATCTTTGTCGAGGTAGTAGACCCGGGCAAGTATCATCTTGAAAAGATAGTTTATGATGATTCGCCGCTTGATAGCACTGTTCTTAAGGAAGCTATTAAGAAGAAGTTCCTTGACAGTGATGAATATACGGTAACAAAGAATGAATTCGGAACAGACGTATATAAGATTAACGATCCTCTTGTAGACATCTATTCAGGTTCAGTTAAGACTGCGGATCCTGCAGCGGAAACTGTAACTGTAAGAGTTAAGAGTCTTATCAATAATGATGTTATCACAATGGTTAATAAGGACGGCACGCCCGCTATGCAGGCGGACGGTGTAACGCCTATTACCGGCAAGCTGTTAAAGAGAAATGACGACGGAACAACAAATCTTGACGGTACAAGAGAAGAATTCTTAGGCTACTATGAATTTAAGAATGTTCCTATAAGTCAGCTTGAAGATAACTATTACTTCCACTTCCTGAATACGGATACAAATCCGTATGACGCGGTATTTAAGGCACATACAATAAGATTCTCAACGGATGCTGATATTAAGAAGATTAAGATTGGAGAAATCGATACAGAGGATCCGGTTGATTATCTTGATCCTGAAAACCATCAGGTACTTGGTGATGCGGCAACGAGCGATCTAATCAGAAACGCTATTCAGATAGGCGAATCGGGCGATTATTACGCTATCATTAAGGAAACAGACAACAAGCCGACAGATAGAGAACTTTACATCTATGTACAGGCTCATATTGCGGCTCAGTCAATGGATGTTGCAGGTCCTACAGTCAACAGTGATCATGCGGATGACCAGAAGCATGAGACATACTATGACGTTCAGAAGGTAATAATGAAAGCAGACGAGTCTTCCAAGACCGTAGCTATTAAGATTACAGCTCAGGATGGCAGCCAGAAGGATCATACGCTGTACATTTACAGACAGTCTGAGGCTACAATGATTCAGTCGCCTATAAAGGTAGAGATTAAGGACGAAAATGGCAAAGTCAAAGCGACATATCCTGCTTATGTGAAGAATGCGGACGACTCGCAGAATTACGAGGTTGTTATTCCTGCAGGCGCAGCGGATAAGGTTAACATCATAACAACTCCTGTATTAAAAGATGTTGCGGTTGTAACATATAATCCGTACTCGTCGGCTAATAGTTCAAAGACAGCCGAAAAGGCGGGAGAATTTACATACGAAGACTTTGTTCTTGATTCAGATGCTGAAAAGAACAAGACAGATATTGTTCTTTCGGCAGACCTCTTAAAGGGCGCTCCGTACACGCTTACAATTATCATGGTTGATCCCGAAAACGATCCGTTCGTATCGGTTAACAGCGGCGCAGGCATTCAGCCGATAACCGTAACCGAGGACGAAACCGAAAAGATTGTTTATGAGTACGTGGTAGGCGATGATGATGAAAAGGCAAAAGTAACGGTAACAACCGCTATCGCTAACGCTCAGGTAAGAATTAACAACGGCACGTCATATCCGTACACAAGCACAGAAGAAGTTACTCTTAACATCGGCGCAAACGGCTACATGGACGTTCCGCTGAGTGTAATAGACGGTATAACAACAAAGAACTATACTTTAAGACTTTATAAAGAGTCGGCTGACGCGCGCCTCGAAAGACTTATTGTTGACGAACTGTTGAAGACAGGTATCGGCGAAAATTATAAGGTTGAGCGCGACAAGTCAGGCAAGTATATTGTAAAGGTTAAGAACAGCGTTGAGGGCGTAAGAGTAAATGCTATTGCGGCTCAGCCAAACGCTCAGGTAGGCATAGACACAGATAAGGATAAGGCTAAGGAAGAGTCAAAGAACAACACAGGTTTCTGGTCGAATAATGCTACTGAAAATGTTCAGCTTACAGGCGATACCACAACGGTATATATCGCGGTAACGCCGAGCGGTGCAGGCTACAAGCAGGGCGTATATCAGCTTGATATTGTTAAGATGTCAGGCAACACCTCAATTAAGGTAACTTACGGCGGCGAAGAGCATGTTCTTTCCCAGAATGAATATGGTGAGTATGTATATACACTTCCCGCATCAGAGGATGGCAGTGATAATACGACTCAAAAGCTTCGTGTAGAAGGCGTAATCGGCAGCGGAGAATCAATGACAGCCGATAAGAACATGAAGATTACAATCTCCGATAAGTCAACTTACGAGATGGCTGAAGGAGCGACAAATGTTGCTGAAAAGGATTATAAGGCATCAGAGCCCGATCCGACAGTTGTACATATCTATGTTGAGGCTGAAGACGGCTCACCGGAAGAGTATGTGGTTAAGCTTTATAAGCTGCCTGAAACAGCAAGCTCAACAGCTGTTACATTAACAGATAACGAAAATCCGACGACATATAAAGATCTCATTAAGACCTATAACGGTCAGGCTCCTTATTCGGATGATGGTATAGTTGTATATGTTTATACTTCAGACGCACGCTCGAAGGTTGCAATCGGCAAGACTACAGCAGGAACTTATGAGACACCTGAACCGCTTGATCCTGACGATCCGACAGCGGGCGGTAAGGTTAGATTTGTCCTGAAGGATATTGAACCGGAGGCGACAGGTCAGACTTCGGCTGTAATCTTCATCAAGAGAGCAGACGGTATTGTTGAGAACGGCGTAATTAACACGCAGAAGCTTGAAATTAAGTATGCTTCAAATGACGTAACATTGTTAAATGTTGACGCTTTAACAGTAGAAACCGAATCCTCCAGCCCGAACTACTCAGGCAGAGTTAAGAAGATGACAGCTGAGGACGGCTCAACATACTATTATCTTGGTATAAACGACAGTGATATTCCGCTCAATGACGGAGATCCTGAAAAGAAGATTAAAATAAAGGCGGAAGCTAACAGCTCTAAGTCAAAGGTAGTAATCTTCGGTGACGGAGAAGCCGTAACAGATGATATGGTAGAAGAAGCGAAGTATATCGCATTCAAGGAAACCGCTCTTCCGTACGCGCTCCGTGAAGGAAATGTAGAATTAACTATCCGTGTTCTTGCCGAGGACGGCTATGCAAGCAATGATTATAAGCTTGTTCTTCGCAAGAAGTCAGATGATGCAAACATTGACTTTGTAAAGGCTATTAAGCTTTCAAATACAGACCCGAATTTGGATAAGAACAACGAGGGTCAGTACTACACGTATGTTGAAGACGGCAGAACAGTTCTTCCGCTTCGCGTAAAGGCTGCTGATGATCATGCAACAATTGCTATAGAAAAGACATATAATTCGGATAATTATGTAGGACCTTCTGCAATCAGCTATAAGACGTCAAATGACGGCAGCGAAACAGTTGATATTACGGGCGCAGATCTTGAAAACGGAGTTCTTATCCCTGTATATGTAAGATCAGAAGACGGCAGCAATATTCAGACATACTATGTAAAGGTATCATCTGTAACAAGCAATGCAGACCTTGAAAAGGTAGAAGCTATTGTTGACGGTGTTCCAAGAGCGGCAGAAAAGACAGGTGCTCTTGAATACAGAGTTAAGATTCCGACAGGCACTTCATCAATAGGCGTTACAGCAAAACCGCAGACTCCGCTTGTAAATTATGTAAGAATTAACGGTTCTTATGATATTAAGGATGCAGAAACAGGAGAGGTAAGAAAGAACGATATTCCTGTTCCGTCAAATACTACGAGCATCTCAATTGATGTTAAGGCTAAGGACGGCACGGTTAAGAACTACACGCTTATCGTTGAAAAAGTTAAGGTTGATACAAGCTTAAGCTTTGTTAAGGTTAACAGCAACAATGTTCCGTCATCGAATGATAAGTACGTTCATTCCGATGACAGCATTGCAGACGATGAGACAGCGGCTATCGAAATCGAAACAACCGACAGCGCTGCAAAGATTAAAGTTGAAGCTATCACGAAATACGACAAGTCCAAGTCACCTTATGGAGAAACACTTGAGGAAATCGGCAGCGAGGCTGAACATAATTGGAATTTGGCAGATGCTAAACTTTATACTCAGCCCGTGAACAAGTACCGTATCACCGTAACGGCGGCAGATAACTTCACAACTAAGACGTATGAACTTGTAATCAGAGGCAAGTCAAGCGACGCTGACATTGAGTATATCAAGCTAAGCGATAAGTATCCGGCAATTAAGAGCGCGGACGGCAAGATCTGGACAGTTGAAGTTCCCGAAACAGATAACTTCGAAGACGTCTATGTAAAGGCTGCTGACGATCGCGCAACGCTTACGGATATTAAGCTTACGGCAGATGATGCTCAGGATGCTTCAACAGTAAATACAGGAAGTCTTCAGCAGATTGTTTCGGGTCTTGACCTGACATCGGGCGATGAATACAGATATATTAAGGTTGTATCAGAGGATCTGTCTGTAGAAAAGGTATATCTCCTGAAGATTGTCGGAACAGATTCAATCCCGCAGATTGAGAATGTTACTGTAAACGATCTTGATGCAGACAAGAAGGATGATTTGACTTATGAATTCGTAAATATTCTTCCTGACGCAAGTACGGCTGTTGTAGCGGTAACGGCGGCAAGCAAGAACCACTATGTACAGATTGACGACGGTCCTGTAACCGCAGGCAAAGCAGAGCTTAAGGTTTCAATGGCAACATCGGTAACAGAACTTACAGTTCCGTTTAAGCTGTATAAGACACCTGACAGTGCGGCGGCTATTGAAAGCTATGTTGTTTTGAAGCGCTTAGGTCCTGAGTACAGAATAAACGTAAAGGTTCAGGATGAAGCTGTAAACGTTAGAAATCTTGACGGCTCATACATCTATTACATAGACGGCGACAAAACCGAAGCAGAGGTTAAGGCTATTGCAAACAATACCATGTACGCTGTTACGGTTAACGGTCTGAATGGTGTTTCGGGCACAAATGCTTCTGATACAACGAAGGAAGCTTCTGTAACCACGAAGCTTGAGGATTCAATTAACAGTGACTTTACAACAGTAACAATCACAGTTAAGCAGAATAATGCAGAAGCAAAAGAAGAAGCTACATATAAGCTGTACATCTATAAGAAGAGCAACAACACAAAGGTTAAGTCAGTAGTTGCAAATCCGGATAATGCGGACATCAGATATGAGGATACAACGTCTGATGACAGCGTTACAGTAATTGAAAAGTCCGAGGCAAATCCGGAACAGGATGTTCAGAACACGTATGAAGCATTCCATGTATATATTCCGATTGATGACAGTAATCTGTTCAAGACATTTGACCTTGAAATCAATCTTGACGATTCTAATGCATCAGTAACAAGTGTTGAAGACCAGCCATACAGCTTGACAACAAACGGCGTTGCAAAGCTTGCAATGTCTAAGTCAACCTTCAATTATGACTTTGATAAGGATGGCACAGATGATTCATTCTTAATTCCGTTTGTTGTAACGGCTCACGGCGGCAGCACGAAGAAGTACATGGCTATCGTAACTCCGACCGATATGGACTTCGGTCTGAAAGTTCAGTATAATACAGATTTGATTGAGAAGGAAGAAGACAGCAATGATTATATCGTTTATGTTCCGAATACTTCGAACACAGCGACATTGCTTCTGACATCAACTCCAAGCGACAGCATTATATCTGAAATCAGAAAGGTTAAGGATTCTCTGAATAAGGAGAATGCAGGAAATCCGAATAAGACAACTACAACGCTGAAGGTTTCGGATCTTGCAAGTCTAAAGGACGGCGACACGTATGTATATGAGGTTGATGTAACAAAGAAGAATTCAACCTTTGTAAAGACATATCGATTGATAATAACTCCGCAAAGTACAAGTACGGATATTATGATTACCGTAAACGGCGTTAAGGCTGAATGGGTAGCATCCGCAGGATACTTTGACGGAAGCATCGGAACAGACGTAACGCTTGCAAATGTTATTGTAACAGCAATCAACAAGATATCGGATACAGAATATACTCAAAATCCGCATACCAGACTTGCCATTACAAAGCAGGGCGATGCGAAGCCTAATCCGATTGTAGACAAGGGCGTAACATCTCAGGCATATACAATTGCTATAGGCGATGCTACAGAGGATGATACGGCTAAGTACTATACAATTTACATTCAGCCGCAGAACAGCACAATGGAGGCTGTTACACGCACATTGCGTATCCTTCGCAGAAGCGATGATAACAGAGTTATAAGCGTAAAGAACGGTAATGTTGAGGCTGAGAGAGAAATTCTTAAGGATAAGGACGGAAATCCTGTACTTGATAAGAACGGCAACGAACAGGTTGAAAAATTTGTATTCTTTGTTGACGATCCTGAAAAGGATGAGGAAGGCAAGGAAATCGATCCTGAGCCGCTTGAAATCACAATCAAGTCAGGTGACAGTTCAACCCTTAGAGTTGGATTCTATGATGCTAATGAAGATTGGCATGATAAGAGCAGCAGCACACCGGCAACGGATAACGAAGTAACCGGCTGGACAGTTAAGAATGAGTGGATAGATAACTTAAGTGTAAATGTAAATAACGGAATTTACACTATTGAAGTAAAAGCTCAAAACGGCAATGTTGCAAAATATACTCTTGAATTCCGCAGAAAGTCTACAAATACGGCAATAGAGAGTATTGTAACCGAGAAGGGACTTGACGGCGAATACAATGTTGACATGTCAATGAAGGTATTGTATGAAGCAAATGTTCCTGATCATGATACAATGCTTAACATTAAGCTTGAAGATAAGTATGCTCAGATAGTTGGTATTCAGGAAGTTACAATTCCGGATGACAGCTCTGTAAGAATAGACAGCGAAGGCGACATTATCCATAAGGGTATTCAGGCGGATGGTTCGTACCTGTATAAGGTTAATGACGGCGTTGCAATAGACGGCAAGAGATATTTCAGAATTATAGTTAAGCCGCAGAATGAAAAGGGCGCAACTACTAACCATTATCTATTGATGAAGGGTACATCTGACGACCTGAGATTAAAAGATGTTCAGGTAAATGACGATGTAAACAGCACGCCTATCGCAAATGGCTTGAAGTACACATTTGCAGTATCGACAGATACATCGGAAGCATCAATAATTGTTACAGCTAACGATGAGCATGCAAAACTTGTAAATGTTGCAGGTAAAGCACTTTCAGCTCCATATCAGAGTGTATGGAAGGATAAGGCTTATAAGCTGTCTGCAGAAGAAGAAACGGCAATTACCGTTGAGCTTCATTCACAGCTTTATGTTGATGATATCCGCACACCAAATGCGAAGAAGACATACAGCGTGAATATCTACAAGACCAGCCACAACACAGAAATCGGCGAGGTTATTGTAAACGGAATAAGAGCGATTACACGCAAGAACAACCCGACAATTTACGAGGTTGCAATTCCGTCAACATACACAGAGGCTGATTCGTCAAGCAAGAATCCGGCGACAATTATAATCCGCACATCAAGCGGTATCGCCAAGATTACATTGGAAAATAAGGAAACAGGTACTCCTGATGTAAGCATGGGCGAGCTTAATACGGCAGAGCTTGGCACAGACAGAACTCTTGACGAACCTGACGTTTCGACTGTAAACGAATTTAAGTTTACAATTGAGTCGTCGTCACAGACAGTTAAGCAGAATTACACATTGTTCGTATATAGAGATTACGAGAATGTAGACGTTAAGACAGTTTACCTCAACAAGACTAAGCTTGTTGCCGGTGAAGAAACACAGGCTGATATTAAGCTGTTTGAGGATGCTGAAGTAAGTGAGGAAGACCGCACATACACAGCTATTGTAAACAGACGTAATCCTGTTGACTTGTCAATAGTTCCTGTTGGAAATATGGCTAAGGTTCAGCTTACGGGCTATGGTCTTGATACAATGCTTGAAAGCGATAACAGCCACGGCTATGTATTCGAAAATCTAAAACTTAATGATGTAGAGGATACAGTATTCAACTTCGTTATAACAAGCTATGACGGAAAAGTTAAGAGTGAGCCGTATAAAGTTGTTATTAAGTACGCAGAGGATTCAGACATTGATTTGAAGAGTGTTGTATTTGATGACGTTAAGGCTCAGAAGCTTGACTTCAAGTCGAATGTCTATGCGGTAAGAGCAAACAGCTCCGTATCAAATGGCATACTTACAATTACTGCTTCGAATGAAAGCGCAATTGTACAGCTTGGCTCGAATACATCTGAAAAGGGTGTACTGAATGTATCGTACAATATTTCAGATAATGTAACAAAGGCAGAATTCACTGTAACATCAAGCAG
Organism: uncultured Lachnospiraceae bacterium; assembly: GCA_964447095.1. Classification (GTDB taxonomy): domain Bacteria; phylum Bacillota; class Clostridia; order UBA1381; family UBA1381; genus JALEPO01. The sequence goes on from CAYUSE010000002.1 coordinate 35,443, forward strand.
CGGTGCAAAGACTGTAAATTATACACTTTACATTATAAAGGGTGATACAGGATCTAAGGAAGTCTATGTAAACGGAAATAAGGTTACAAAGACATCCGCAGGCTATGTTTACGAGGTATCGTATGACGCTAAGGTAGCAGACGTTAAAGTTGTTGCTGAAAGTGAAATTTCTAAGGTACAAATTGAAAGCAGCGAACCTGAGGCTGGTGAAAAGGTTGAGACAGTTAACCTTACAGGCGCTCAGACGAATGTCCGCGTTAAGATTTACTCATATCCGTATGGTGATGAGAATGTAACCGAAGAAATAGTTAAGCTTGTTAAGAAGCCGGTTTCACTAAGCTTGTCAAGCGTGGCTCTGAAACTTCAGAATGAGAAAGAATATGTTTCACTGACACCTGATAAGTACGGTAATTATCTTGCACCAATCCCGAACGGCGATGACAGCGTAAGCGTATCAATTGTTGCTCGCGATAATGTAAAGATAGGTCTTGTCAGAGAAAAGGGCGGCTCTAATACGCTTCTGGGTGAGGCTGAATCACAGCTTACTGTTGAGGATATTCCGGATATGGAAAAGGAAAATCTGTTCCATATCGCATTAGGAAGCGGCTCAAAGAGCAGTCAGTATGATTTGACAATTGTTAAGGAAAGCAATAACACTAAGGTAATGATGGTTATTGCCGAAAGAGGAACAGAAGACGAATATAAGGCGGCAGATGCTTCCTGCGGCGGCGGCGAGACAGTCGCTCCTGAGGAGCCTGACGGTACAAAGAAGTATCCTTATGAAATCAAAACAGCGGAAGACCTCAAGAAGATGAATGAGCATCTTGACGCTTACTATGTAATTAAGGAAAATATCGATCTTTCGGAAATCAGCAATTGGACACCGATAGGTTCACCTGAGAAGCCGTTTACGGGCGAATTGAAGGGTAACGGACATACAATTTCGAACCTGACAATTAACGCATCGCAGACGAGCGGATCGTATGGTCTGTTTGGTTTGAACAGAGGTGTTATAGAGAACTTCAAGCTTGAAAACGTAAAGATTGATTATGTATCAGGTACGTCAGCGCAGTTCATAGGTGCAGTAGCCGGTAAGAATGATACAAGCGCTCAAATTAACAAGGTAGCTGTATCATCAGGTTCGATTAGCACATCATATATGGCTGGCGGTATCGCAGGTGAAAACCGCGGTACAATCATGAACTCATACAATAAGGCGAATATAGAGTCGCTTGAGTATGCGGCAGGTATCGCAGGATTTAACTACGGCACTATCCAAAATACATACAGCGTAGGCAAGATTTCAACAACGTCAAGTGAAGGACCGGATGCCCGTATAGCGGGAATAACCGTTGGCAATAAGACAGGCGGTAAGGTTCAGAGCTCATATACGATAATTCCGAATGAGATTTATCTGAAGATAGACAGTAATAATAATGTTTATGACAGCGCATCGGTTCTTCCCGATAAGCTTCAGAGAGAAGAAACCTTCATAAATTGGGATTTCGACAACACATGGGTATTGTATGCAGGTCAGTATCCGACAATTAAGGGTCAGGTTGGCGATGCAGATATTTCAGATTTGGATATCCTTGACGGAAGCGCAGAGCATCCGTTTGAGATTACATCGGCAGTCGGACTAATGAGTATCGGAAACGATGCAGACAGCTTGACAAAGCACTATATCATAACAAAGGATATAGACTTCAAGGTTGGAAACGACATTATGACGATGAGTCCTATAGGCAGTGAAGAGCATCCGTTTACAGGAACTCTTGACGGTCAGGGTCATACAATTTCAAATATTACCGTATCATCAGCTAAGACAGTAGACGGCAATGCTTATGCGGGAATGTTTGCAAAGATTGGCGAAGGCGGCGTTGTTAAAAATATGATGGTTCTGCCGAATCAGATTGGTTCGGAGGGTATCGATAACGTTGGCGGTATTGCCGGAGTAAATAACGGTACAATTGAGCAGATTGCAATTTCAAGCGGTAAGATTGCAGGTCGAAACGCGGCAGGTTTTGCAAGTGTAAACAATGGTACAATCCAGAATGTTTATATAACATTTACAAAGCTGATAAGCGAAAAGTCAGCAGCGGGAATTGCAACGGATAACGCAGCAACAGGAGAAATCAAGTATGCGTACAGCACAGCGAATACCGATTCAGCATCAGGCTGGAAGGGTGCGGTAGCAGTAACCAGCGATGGTTCAATAACCTTTACGCATACAGTACTTCCGAAGAAGTTTGTTGCTCAGGATGTAAATGATGATATTCTGAATAATACATTAAATAATAACAGCGCGGTATGGCTGAACAACATGAATACGTTGTCAACCTACGCCGGATGGGATTTTGATGATATTTGGTATATGCCGCAGAATTCATCGCCGGTACTTCAGGTAACAAGAAAAACATCTCAAATGGAAACAGACGAGATAAGCTTGTTTGAAGAAGAAGAGGAACAGTGTCAACATATTGTTTACATAAGAGCTTCTAAGAACTCGGCAAAGATTTACATTAAGGCTCAGAATCCGTATGCGAATATCGCAATTCAGAACGGCTCATATACAGGTGAGTACGAGGGTACTATCAGCGGACTTATAAACGATAAAACAGAAATTCCGTTTGTTATCACTGCTACAAGCGGCGAGTGGGAAAAGCATACGCTCGTAATCGTTAAAGAACCTGCTGTAGCGGGACTTGAGTCCGTAAAGATTGGCGAAGACAGCGAAAGCTTGGTAGAAATTCCGAGAGTCAACAACACTTATGTTGCTGAAATCGGCAAGGATATATCAAGCGTACACGCAATCTTCACACCGCTTTCGGGAACAGTAATTGTTAAGGATGAAAGCGGAACCGAAGTTCCTGCTGAGGCTATGGACGGTATTGCGTGGACGAACAGCGCATTGCCTGCAAATATCGGCGTTACGACAACATATAAGCTTATCGTAACTAACGGCAATAAGCTGTCCACAGAGGAATATACTCTAATTCTTAAGCCTTCAGAATATCATACAGGTCTTAAGTATGTAAAGGTTGATCCGCTTCAGAATGTAGGCGGAAGCCTGATAGGAGACGGTTATGAGGATGTTACGGATATTTACGAGAACTCCTATAACTATACTATAAGCAAAGAGCTTGATTATATAGCAATCAAGACTGAAACAGTTAATAAGACATCGGTTGTTGATATTGCTAATAAGGGTAATTCAACGAATATTCACGAGATTACTCAATACAAGCTCGACAGAGCAATCAAGGAATTCTATATTCCGATTGATGTTAAGACGGGTGAAACAGTAGTTGACCACTTCGTACTTCACTTGTCAAGAAAGAGCATAGATGACTCTATCAAGGAGAACGGCGTAACAGTTACTTATGGTGAGCATGTTTATAACCCCACACCGGTTGAAGAAGTAATTGACGAAGAAAAGGGCACAAAAGCACCGATTTATTACGTAAAACTTGATAATCCTGAAAACGCTCCGTTCGAGAATGAGACTAAGGTTGACATCAAGATTGAGGCGAATGACGAATACACGCTTGTAAGCGCGGGTAAGGATAATGCTCCGGATCCGTCATCAGCTAACACAAGTGTTTGGGAGTCAAAGAATGTTCTGCTTGACAGCAAGGAACTTACAATCTTTGAAATTAAGACAAAGGCGGCTGACCTTGATACTTACTCAGTAAGCTATCTGTATATCTATAAGCAGAGCAGCAACACAAATCTTAAGTCTGTAACGGCTACGTATAAGGATGATGATGCCGATGCAAAGGCTGTTGCGGCTAAGGACGAGAAGGGTAATTATCAGCTATGGCTTCCGATGGAGGTTACAAAGATTGATATTGAGGCAATCACAGAAACGCTGTTTGCGAACGTCAAGATTTTAACGAATGAATACAGCAGGCACATTGACAACTATAAAGAGTTTACTGTTACGGACGATACAAAGACTATCAATATCTGGGTTGAACCGTCATCAGGCGGATCACCGAAGCTGCATGTTATCAATATTAACAGACTTAACATGGGCTTAAAGCAGGTAACTGTATCACCGTTTGGCGCAGAATTGTTCAAGGATGCTATTTGGGATGCTGAGAAGGAAGCGTATATTATCCGCTTAGATCCTAAGGCAGATGCTAACGCAATTGCTAAAGCATTTGCGGCAGACAGCAATAACTATGTAAGAATAGGACATCTCGCAAGACCTGTTAAGCCAAATCAGGGCACAATGTCCGATAGCGAATATAAGCAGGCCTTGGCAGATTACGAGAGAGAATTAGCAGAATTTGACAGAGATGCGGCAAGTTATGCAGTAAATTACAAGAAGGGCGATAAAGAAGTTGTATGGGACGGCGTTCAGGACGGCAACAGCGGATGGCAGAAGTCGGATAACACCTCTCTTGCACTTCCGCTTACAAGTACTGACGGCGGATTTACAATGGTTAAACTTCAGGTCGGCGTAGCAAATAACTACGAAGGCAAGACAATCGATGAAAAGATTGGCGCAAAGAGAACTTATAACCTGCTTATCGGTCAGAAGTATACTAACAGAGATGCAGATATTGATTTGTATATCGGCAGAGAGAAGAATAATCTTGTTAAGCTTACAAATCCGGAAAAAGCAGACGACGGAACGCTTATCTATAGATACGGCATACCTCGTGATGCTGCTCCGCAGGTATTCTTCAATACTTACGAGTATGCTCCTGAACCGTATGATCCGGTTGTTGACATAAGCGCTGTATCAGATCAGAAGGACGGCACTACAAGTGAACATGACTTCGATCCGATTAAGGCTCCTAACGATCCGCTGCTGATTAAGGTTAATAAGGCCGCGTCAGTTTCAGAGGATACAAAGGATACAGAAATCAACATCGCATCTATTCCTGAAGCAGGCAATGCTTATACGCACAACTATAAGATTATCGTTTACAGATTATCAGAGGATACAAGAGTTGCTTACAGACAAGAACCTGTAAGAACATCTGTAAATGAAACATCAAGATACAACGGCGTAACAAGCCCGAAGATTAAAGACTACTTCTATGTAAGCGAGGCTACGGAAACAATAGACAACTCAGGTAACAGATACCTAAGAGTTTATATTGAAACTGTATCGCCAAAGGCTAAGATTAAGATTGACGGTATAAATCAGGAATTCACAGGCGTAACGGATGATGACACTGTTGTAACGGGCGACAATGTTGTAAACGGCGGAGACATCAGAGGTGTTCTGATACCTGTAAGCAAGGATGATACTAAGAAAGAGATTATATACAGAGTAACATCAGAGGATACTTTCCATGTATCAACGAATACATTGGTAGTAGAAATTCAGTCAATCAATACTAATGTCGAGTATGTACGCGTAATGGGTCACGATGCAATCGGTCCGTTCGAGGATGATGATCATCCGACTCCGTACTTCAAGGCATATATTCCTGACAGCGAATATCAGAAGGCGCAGACGGGTAAAAAGACTTCTGTAAGAGTTCAGGCTGAAAATCATACTTCTGCAACACTTGCATCAATATATGACGATGACGAAGGAGATTATATTGTAAATTCAGACGCAAAGAACTCATTCTTCGTAACAAACGGATATGTATTTGATGATGTAGATTATGAAGTAGAAGACGGCGACGAGCGCAGAGTTAAATTTAAGATTAGATCTGAATCCGGAAACGAACAGGATTACACGCTTTACGTTTACCGTGCAAACGGCAGCAACAACAATGTTGAAGTTAAGGAAGTAGAGGATGCGGAAGCAGGAACTACAACCGAAAAGCACAGTGTATGGGTAGGTGAACCGGGTACTCTTGACCTGATTGAAAATGCTCAGAATGTTAAGGACGATGAAGGAAATGCTACAAATGTATATAACGTATCGCTTCCGATGGGTGTAACAACACTTGACATAAAGGTTATCGCAGAGCATGAGCTTGCGGGTGTCGATATCTGGGATCCGTACACGAACATGTACTCGGGTAACTATGAAGAGCATGAAAAGCAGACTCAGCTTTCAAAGCTAAATCCGAATGAGCCGATTACTCTTAAGTTTAAGATAAGAACTCAGGATGAGATGCTTTCAGGTTCAGGTGAAGGTAAGGAATACTTCATCAACGTAGCAAGAATTTCCGAAAACAGAAAGATTAAGTCTGTAACGGCTTATCCGGAATATGAAGACAGCACTGATGAAGATAAGAAGGCGCTATATCAGAATATCCAGGAGGATATTACTACAACAGAGCCTATCGTTCTTACAACAACCTTCGGTGAAACATCTGTTCCGGTTATGATTGAGGCTGCATTTGCAACAGCGCGTGTAGGTATAACTCTTGACGGAGAGGACACAGTATCAAAGACTAAGACACTTAGCCTGAATGTTCCGTTCGATCCGAATAATGATGATATATCTGATACAGGAGTACATTCACAGACTTATACAGTTAAGGTATGGAGTTTTGAAGGAGATACAAACCCGCTTCATTACACATTGCAAATTGTCCGCAAGGTTAATAATCTTCAGCTTAAGAAGATTACTTTGAACGGACGTGAAGCACAGCTTGATGATCCGAAGAACCCGTACGTTTACAAGATAGACGTTGCTAATGATGAAGATTTAGCGAAGATTGTCGCTACGGCTCAGGAAAGCAATGAATATGTAAAGATTAAGGATAATAGCTTCCATGTAGGCAATGATACATACAATGGTCTTGATATTTCAAGTATCGACCTTGATACACCTATGGAATTAGACATTGTTGTCGGTTCGTCAGATTTGACTAAAACAGGAGAACCTGACCAGACAGCTGTAACAAAGCTTATCATTAAGAAGCTTGCTCCTGACGAGCTTAGAGATGACTTGAAGCTTGATATGTTCGTAAGTAACGTTAAGGATGTAAACAGCTCCTACGCAAAAGCTTCGCTTAACAGCACGGAAAGCGATCCGGAAATATTCAATGCATATATTTACAACTACTTAAGCTTTATCAACCCGTCAGCGACGATGGCATATATCAAGTCGCAGACCAAGTCAAGCACTTCAGAGATTAGCTTCTATACATTAGACGGCACTCTCATGGATAAGGGTATGCAGATTTTGGATACACAAACATCCATGGCAGGTCTTGACGATGTTAAGCTTAAGGCAACAGTAACAGCAGGTGACGGCAAGAAGCAGAATTATACGCTTATAATTCAGAAGTCATCAAATGATACAAGCGTAAGAAAAGTATATGTAAAAGCAGAGGACAACACAGGTAAGCCGACAGAAGTGGAAGCAGAGGTTACAGGTATTGTAAACGGCGTAGTTGAATACCGCGTAGAAATGCCGATGCATTCAATAACGGCATTCCCGTATGTTCTTCCGACAGACTCTTATGCTTCGGTTCAGTACTATGACGTTACAAATAATCAGCTTAGAACCCCGCAGAAGCAAGGCGCTAATGCAGATTATCCGGGCGCGGTATATGATCCGGACAGCGGCTTTGTAGTCTTAGAGCTTAACACTATATCAGTAAGATTTAGAGTTAACTCAAGAACTAACAGTGCTTCTTCAGAATATCTGCTGACAATTGTCAATACTCCTGAGGGAACTCAGATTGACAGAGCAGATGTTGGTATAAGAGATAAGGATTATATCGATTATCCGATAGATGAAACAAAGGTTCAGATGACAAAGGCATCCGTAACGGGATTGACAACATTTATCGCATCTATCCCGCTTCTGGACGGCGAAAAGAGAGACACAGCGGTTCTTAAGATTTCCGCAGGCAATGAATACGCTACAGTTAAGGTTAAGGGTGTTAACATAAGCAGCGCTGAAGGTACATTTATAGACGATGTAGAGCTTGCTAAGGACAGCATGGTAACTAAGGTTCCTGTAACTGTAATGGCTCCTTCGGGAGTATCACAGAGTTATGTGGTTTACATCGTTCAGTATAAGTACACCTACGATCTGAACATAATGGTTAATTCAGAGCTTGCAGAAAGACAGGGCGACTCGAATAACTATAAACGACCCACACCGCTTCCGTTCTATCTGAATGATGCAAATCTGAAGATTACAATGGCAGACCCGGGTAAGCTTGACCCGACAAGTCCTGATTATGACCCTGCGAATCCGCTGAAGCGTACGCATTATTGGCTAAAGGTTGACGGTCAGGATTATGTACAGGTTACAAATGAAGATAACCTTGTAAAGACCACTGTAGATCTTGGCGAGGGAATGAACAGAGTTGTTCCGATAGAAGTATATAATGAGCATAAGCAGTACATAACGACGTACTATGTAAGCATTGACCGTAAGATGGCAGATCAGAACCTGCGCGGTATCCTCGTAAATGATAACGAAGCAGTTTCGACAACGTATAAGGGCAGTCCGGCATTTGAAGCATATTCTTATGCATCGGGCGATAATCCAACGGCTCATGTTGAGATATTCGCAGCTCTCAATACGGCAAAGATTAAGCTTACAGGTCATACAATTGACCAGCATACCGAAAGCGGCTTCACAGGCTATCTTGAGTCACATGTTAAGCTTCAGAACGGCGACAATGAGTTCCAGGTAGCTCTTCAGAATCCGGGCGCGCCTGAGGTATATTACACATTGATAATCAAGCATATTCCGATAGATGTACAGCTTGACGAATTGTTTATCACAAAGCAGAATGATAAGCCGCATCCGATTGAATTCTATAACATGTCGTTTAAGCCGACAGTTTTGAATTACACAATCAAGTCACAGCAGGATAATGCAGATTATGATGTTTATGCTAAGGCTGAAAAGACAAGGGATCAGCTCGCAAATTATGCTAAAATTAATGGTTTGAATGAGAGTGAATATACTCCGAGAATTCAGATTAACGGCAAAGAAGAGCATGTACAGGGAATTGACGAGCTTATCATGCAGTATGTAAGTACGATGAAGGACGGCAAGATTCCTGAGTTCTTCAGCATTCCGATTAACCTGATAGTTCCGCATTATCAGAAGACGTATTATATCGAAGTTCACGATCCGTCTTCAAATGCAGATCTTGAAATGCTCAAGGTTCTTGACCATGGAGTAGATCCGAAGTCACCGGTAGGCTATTACAAGCTGACACCGAAGTTTGACAGAGAAGATGAGAACTTCGATAATGACCAGCTTGTATATAAGACGGAAGTCCCGTCAGACGTAGATGTAGTTGACTTATACGCTTATGCATCGCATAACCATGAGGGAGCCCGCACAATCATATCAATCCTTGATAAGGACGGTAAGATTACATCATCTGAGTTCGTTGAAATCAATAAGGAGCAGAAGCTTGCTTATGGTGACAACATCTTCAAGATTAAGGTAACGAGTGAGAACCCGATTGTTAACGAAAGCGGCGAAACAGTAGGTATTAAGACGTATGAGCTTCATGTTTACCGCACACCTATAGATGCAAATCTTGCAGACCTTATTGTCATCGGCGATGACGGCAAGGAAGTTACGGTAGCACAGAAGGACGGCATATATATCGCTTATGTTCCGAAGAACTCAACACCGACGGTTAAGGCTAAGGCGGATGACCCGAGAGCAACTACAACCGTATCGGCAGCAGGTGTAACGGATGCGACAGCTACAGACAGCGCTTACGCATCGCTTGTAATGCCTGCAGTAACAGCTGATGAAACTTTGGTTAATGTCAATGTTTCAATGAACGAGTCTGAAGTTGGTCATATAAGCAAGGATTATACCTTGAAGCTTATCGCGGTAACAGGAGACATTTTGAGTATCTCAATGGATGTCGACGGCAACGACTTCAAGACAGACCCGAGTCTGCCGTACGCTAACCCGATAGGTGCGGTTAAGGTAGACGATACTCATTATGAAATCGGAATACCGTATACAGCAACGCATACTCCTGATATACGTATTGTTACACTTCAGGAGGGCAAAGCAATCCGAGTAGGTACTTCACCGACAGAAATAACAAATGACGCTGAAAATACAAAGCAGTTTACGACAACAGTAACATTGTCTAAGGATCCTCAGGTAATTGCAATTGCAGTCAGAGATATAGCAACAGATGATATTAACACGTATTATCTGACAGTTAAGAGATTGTCAAATGAAGCTGACTTACTTGAGCTTGATACTGAAAAGAGTGTTAAGCTTGACAGATTGTTCAATAAGAACGATCCGAAGAAGGAATATACAATTAACGTCGGCAGTGATGTATCATCAGTTGAATTTACAAAGATTCTTGCAAGTGATAAAGCCTCAATCAAGCTTGAGATTTCATCAGATGAGGGCTCGAAGCCTGTAGTAGACTTCACAAACGGCTCATCATATCTAATGGATAATCTTGCGGTAGGCAACAATATCCTGAGAATTAAAGTAACATCAGAGGATAAGACAACAACTAAGACATACACTGTAAACATCATGCGTCAGGTTCCGGTTGAGGATGCAACGCTTGAAGATATCAGAGTAACCATAGGCGGAAAGTATTACAGCCTTGTTCCGATGTTTGATAAGGATGTAAGAACCTATAAGCTTATAATTGAAGCTCATATCGACGAGTCACAGACTCCGATAGAAATCGTTGCAACACCGAGTTCGGATGCTAAGTACGATATTACTCATAAGATTAACGGCGGTAACATCGTTTCAGTAAACGCTGAAAGAGTTGTTCTTGACCAGAATACTATCAAGAAGTCAACGGTAACTACGGTAACATTTAACCTTACTGCAGGCGGCAAGAACATGAGAGAATACACAATTGAGCTTTATAAGAATGAGGACGCTAACCTCAATCCGAAGCTTGATGCGCTAAATCTCATAACTCTTGATAATCATCCGCTCACTAAGGCAGAATCATCCGAATTAGAGTATAACTACTATGCGAATGTTCTGAATAATGAGCCGGAAGAGAGACTGACGATTATAACTAATCCGAATGTAACAGAACAAAATGAGGACTTGAATGCTGTACTCATTGACATGAATAACCCGACAGCAACGCCTGTACCGATGGCATCGGGCGTAAGCGTACCGGTTAAGCTTAATGAAGGCAACAACCTGTTCTTAATTAAAGTAACTGATACAAGCGGACAGAACATGCGCTACTACTCTGTAACAATCAACAGAGCAGCAGACACTAAGTCTAATGCAAGACTTGAAAACTTAGCGGCTGTAGGTCACAGCATGACAGAGGCGTTTGATAAGGATACTACATCTTATAAGATGACAGTAGATAAGGATACGACGAAGATAACGCTGAGAGCAGAAGCTGAGAACACATCGACAGAGCTTTGGGTAAGAAGCGAATCACAGGATTACGATAAGTTCGGCGGTCCTATAGTAAATGCAACGGATATTCCGCTTGTAAACGGCAATAACAAGATTGTTGTTACCGCAACGGCAAAGGATAAGCTGACAAAGAAGGTTTATATTCTAAATATCTATAAGTTAAGCGGTGATGAAAACGTTGACTTGATTGATATTGAATATACAAAGGGCGGAGTATTAACGCCGATATTTGACAGCGATACTCCGAATTACAACCTGACTTATCCGTATGATGTGGACGCAATCAGTCTTACACCAATAGCAAGATATCCTGATATCACAACGATTGAGGTTGAGCTGAATGACGGCGCATCAACAATTATAAAGAGCGGAGAAGCATTCCCGATAGCACATCTTCCTGAGAAGGGAACTAAGGTATCCTTCATAGTTAAGTCAGAAAAGGGTGATGCAGATAAGAAATATACGGTAAATATTTACCGCAAGCCGTTTGAAACACCGATACCCGAGCTTACAAGCGCGATTGAGGTTCGTGACCAGCAGCATACATTGTATGGACTGACACCGACCTACGATAAGACAAATCATAGCTACTATGTAAGCGTTCCGCCTACCTTTGACAAGGCGCTGATAAGGGTACACGCTAAGTCCGGAAATCCGGAAAATCCGGATGATGTTCTCCTCGCAATTAACGGCGATGATAACGCGAAGGTTGGCGTAGACTATGAGATTGACAGTATCTTAGACGGTGATAATGTTGTTACTATTGAGCTTGGCAATGTTGAAGGAAATAAGGAATATTACACTGTAACAATTAACAGAGCTTCTTATGGTATTGATATACCGAAGCTTGACAACTTAGAGGTTAAGCAGAACTTCAATCTCCAGCCGACATTCAACAGCGGCGTATTGGAATATGATGTTAACGTAAACGCTGATACAGAATATATTAACCTGATTCCGACAGCAACAGACGCAAAGATTACAATAAACAACAATGTAATTGAAAGCGGCAAGGATTCACAGAATCTTGATCTTGAAGTAGGCAAGAACACAGTAAAGGTTACTGTAACTGCTAAGGATACTTCAAAAACACCGGCAGAATTAACAACAACCAAGCAGGTATATATTGTAAATATCTACCGTCCGGAGAGTAATTCAACAAATCATCTGACAATGCTTACTCTTGATAAGGGAACGATTGTTCCGGTATTCTCAAGAGAGGTTAAGGATTATTACGTAACAGTACCTTACGAAGTTGATCAGGTTGAGCTTGAAACTGCGGCGGCAGAGTCCGGCAGCGTAATCCGCGTAAACGGCTCCGAATATAACGGACCGATGACGCTATCGCTTGAGAGCGGCAAGGACAATAAGTTCGCTATCAAGCTATATGCTTCTGACAGCGCATTAACACCTGATTCAACATATACGCTGTGGATTTACAGAAAGAGTCTGACATCTAATGTTCCTGATCTTGCTTCACTTGAAGTAGACGGTACGAATATGTATCCTGACTTCACTGCAAGAGAGTTTAACTACTATACGTATGTTGACAGTGCATCTGAAACAGTTGATATTAAAGCTGTTGCTGCAAAGGATACCGCTATGGTATTCGGTACGGGAACTGTTAAACTGACAGGCAATAAGACTGTTAAGATTATCACGGTTGCAAACGGCAATACATTGCAGCGCTATTCAGTAACAATATTGAAGACCGGCGGAGAGAATATGGTCAACGGCTTCTTCGACATCATGGGAGAAAGCATATTCCTTACATCGGATGATGTACAGACGATTACGGTTCCGGGTCCGTCAGAATACGGTCCGCAGTGGATGGGATTTGGAGCAACCGCAAACGGCGCAGATCCGATTATAACCATAAACGGTATAGAGCTTTCCGCTCCGCCATATAACGGACACGGCTTTGTAATGACAACGCAGAGGGAAAGATATGACATTTCCGTACGCACTTTGACAAACGATGGAAAGCCGATTTACAAGATGTTTGTAGTCTACGCTGAGAGCGAGGCTGATAAGCCTTATGAGCCGTTCCTTGACCATATTATGGTTGATCCGGATAATACAAACACAATTCCGGGTCAGGACGCAGACTTCTTCAAGGCGTTTGATAAGAAGACCTTTGAATATGAAGTTACAAATAAGGGCGCAACACCGTATCTGTTCGCAAGAACTGATGATACAGACGCATACATCGAGCTTTACAACGAGGAGCTTAATGAATACGCAGTATTTGACGGTCTGGGCGATTACATTGATGAAACAATCGGCGAAAGCGGAAAGGCGATATTCACATTCCGTGTAACGAAGTTTACCGATAGCGGACATGAAATGATAAACGAGTACAAGGTAACCGTTTATAATTCAGAAACTCCGATACTGATGGATATGTGGACGGATAACGCTCCTATGGAGAAGAAGTTTGACCCGCTAACGAAGGCTTACAATGCTGAAATCGGTAAGGATACAACATCGTTTACCGTTCATACAAAGCATTCGTATGACAATGCAACAGTAAGCATTCAGCTTGATGACGGCACCTTCGTAGACGGCGATTCAAGAGAATTCAAGAACCTGCCGCTGGCATCGACAGAATTCAACGTAACCGTTAAGATTACAAGAAACGGTGCAGAAGGTATTTATACTCTGAAAGTAACAAGAAGCGATCAGAGCGTACCGGAAGCGTTTGTTGCAGATATTAAGCTTAAGGATGAAACACTTCCTGATGACGGATTATATGAAATGACTCCGGAATTCGAGGAAAAACAGACTGAGTATGCTGCAAAGATTAACTATACCGATAATACTGTACTGCTTACAGTAACAGCTAAGGATGCTGTAAATGACAAACTTACAGTTACAACAAGCGATAACAAGGTTAAGAATATCACAAGCGGCACGGAAACACCTATTAAACTTCCGGCATCGTTCCTGGCAAGCCAAGATGCGACAGAAACACTGGTTATCGGTGTGACTGACAAGGACGGTAAGACGGGACGTTACGAGCTTACAATTTCACGCGATGACCGATGGGTAGGAATGACTTATCTGGAAAGCCTGAATACAGACAAATATGATTTGACCGATGACTTCAGTCCTGAAATTCTGGATTATGTGGTGACGATTTCACCGTATGATACGGAATTGACGGTAGACGCAGTTGCAGGTCAGCCGGATTGGTATATCACTTATGAGTATAACGACATAAAGACAGATTTGTCACAGGGAACAGCAACTAAGAAGTTTAAGCTTGATCCGGACGAGACGGTTGGATATATCTACGCAACAGTAGCATTATATCCTGGAGCGTATGAACTACCGTATGCACCGGGTGAACTCAAGACATATCAGATTAAGGTATTGAGAGCTAATACGGCATTCTTAACGAATATAACGGCTACAGATTATGCGCTTGATCCGTCATTCGATAAGGATGAGACGGAATACAAGGTACTTATCGATCCGTTAGAAACAGAGATTGAATTTGAGATAACGACAGACGCATATAATCCGACATTGACAATGTACTATGAAGGATCTCTTGTAAAGAGTGAACAGTCAACCAACAGTACATTAACAAGCTTCAGCATGAAGCATCTGTTTGAAAATCTTGCACTCGATCAGAAGACATTCACCTTCGATTTCGAGGTTACAAGCACAACAGAAACAGGCACAAAGCTTGGCGGTAAATATCGTGTAATAGTCGAAAGAGATACTATAGAGGAAACACCGCTTCTCCAGACGTATATCAAAGGACAAATTGAGTCAGTAGCGGATCATGATCAAAGCGCAACGATTACAATGTACGATGAAGATAACAATCAGGTACAGGTAAACGATGACGGCGATTTGACCTACTTAGTTCCGCTGGATGGTACGTTTGAGATTAAGCTTCCGGGCGAAGGTGTGTACAGAATAGTAGTTAAGAAAGAGGGTTATCTCGATTACAGAATTACCAACATCTTGTCCTCAAAGACATATATAAAGGCTATGTATTACTACCCGCTTATAAGAATATTACCGGGTAATGTAACCGATAAGTCTTGGGACGATACGGCGATACAGGAATTTGACGAAAGCGGAGAACTAATTCAAAGCGTTGAATACATTGACGTTAATATTGTTGGTAGATTCTTCTACAATATTCTGGACGATCCGGTAGATCCTTCAAAGATTAAGACTGAGGAGTCTGAGGATGACGAAAAGGAGAATACGGATAAGACGGATAAGACGGACGAAACGAAGCCGACTGACACGGAAAATACGGATAAGACGGACGAAACAAAGCCGACTGACACGGAAAATACGGATAAGACGGATGAAACGAAGCCGACTGACACGGAAAATACGGATAAGACGGATGAAACGAAGCCG
>CAYUSE010000003.1:0-47152 GCA_964447095.1 uncultured Lachnospiraceae bacterium
CAATAATTCACAATACGTTTACATAAAATTCATCATTTTTTTAAATTTTACTGATATAATATAGTTAAGGTATTTTACACTAATTTGGGAAAAGAAAGGGGAAGAGCTATGAATGAAATGATTTCTTCCAAAATCAGCTCGCAGATATTGGAGCTGACGGATATTTGCAGAAAAAACAAAACAATAGACCAGAATTTATACTCAAAATACGAAGTAAAACGCGGTTTGCGTGACATAAACGGCAAAGGCGTACTTACAGGACTTACGGAAATAAGCGAGGTTAAGGCGAGCGAAAAGGTAAACGGACAGGATGTGCCGTGCCGCGGACAGCTTTTTTATCACGGCTATAATATTGAGGATTTAATACGCGGTTTTATAAATGACAAGCGGTTTGGCTTTGAAGAAACGGCATATCTGCTGTTATTCGGCGAGCTGCCGAACAAAAAACAGCTTGAGGATTTTACAGCGCTTCTGGCATCATACCGTTCAATCCCGCCAAGCTTTGTGCGCGATATTATAATGAAAGCCCCAAGCAAGGATATGATGAACACGCTTTCAAGAAGCGTTTTAACTCTGTATGCGTATGACGATAAAGCCGACGATATTTCCGTACCGAATGTGCTGCGTCAGTGCTTACAGCTAATTGCGCAGTTCCCTATGCTGTCGGTTTACGGTTATCAGGCACACAGCTATTATCATGACAACGGCAGTTTTGTCGTTCACGCGCCAAAGCCCGAGCTTTCAACAGCGGAAAATCTGCTGCACATGCTCAGAAATGACAGCTCATATACGGAGCTGGAGGCAAAAATTCTTGATTTGGCTCTTATTCTTCATGCAGAGCATGGCGGCGGCAATAATTCAACATTTACAACACATGTTGTAACATCAACAGGAACAGATACATATTCAACCATCGCCGCATCACTCGGTTCGTTAAAGGGTCCGCGTCACGGAGGCGCGAATGTAAAGGTCGGTCAGATGTTTGAGGATATGAAAAAAAGTATAAAGAATTGGAATGACGAAAAAGAGATTGAACAATATTTGTCAGACCTGCTGAATAAAAAAGCTTTTGACCGTTCAGGACTTATCTACGGCATGGGACACGCGGTATATTCGCTGTCCGACCCGAGAGCAGAGGTGTTTAAGTCTTTTGTGGAAAGCCTTGCAAGGGAGAAAGGCAAGGAGGAGGAATTTAATCTGTATTCAAAGGTTGAACGGCTCGCTCCGCAAATCATTGCAGAGGAACGCAAAATTTATAAAGGTGTAAGCGCAAATGTGGATTTTTATTCGGGCTTTGTGTACAGTCTGCTTGATTTGCCGCTGGAATTATATACACCGCTTTTTGCTGTTTCAAGAATTGTCGGCTGGTCAGCGCACAGAATTGAGGAACTGATAAATCCCGGTAAAATCATTCGTCCTGCGTATAAGGCTGTAGCAGAATACAAGAAATATACGCCGATTGAAGAAAGATAATATTATGCATGCCATGCATGACATACCTGCTGATATTGATGTACTTTTTCCCGAAGCTTATAAGCATTGACAAAAGAATGATTATAGGTTAAAATAATGAAGTGATTTAATTATCGGGAGGAATCTTAATGAAAAAATATATAGGAATAGATTTGGGCGGAACAAATATCGCCGCAGGCGTTGTAGATAAAGCAGGACACATTATACATAAGTCTTCCATTCCGACTTTAGCTCAAAGACCCGCTGAGGAAATAGCCGATGATATGGCAAAGCTATGCGCAGATATTACAGTCGGTGCAGGATGCTCAATGTCAGACATTGAGGCAATCGGTGTCGGATGCCCGGGAACAGTTGACAACAGAAACGGAATTGTACGCTATGCGTGCAATCTCCGCATGGAAAACACACCGCTTGGCACAATGCTTGAAGAGAAGCTTAATAAAAAAGTGTTTTTAGAGAATGACGCAAATGCGGCAGCATTTGGCGAATATATCGTAAACGGAGACAATGCTGAAAGCTTTGTGCTGATTACTCTCGGCACGGGTGTCGGAGGAGGCGCTATTATTAACGGCAGACTTCTTCGCGGATTTAACGGTGCGGGCGGCGAACTCGGGCATATTGTTATAAATGCCGATGGCAGTGAAGTATGCTCATGCGGATTAAAGGGCTGCTGGGAATCCTATGCGTCAGTTACTGCTCTTATACGCCAGACTAAAGAGGCTATGCAAAAGGACGCAGATTCAGCCATGCACGAGTGGGTGAAGGAATATGGCAAAGTGTCCGGAAGAACCGCATTTGAATGCGCAAAGGCAGGCGATAAAACCGCAAATGAAGTTGTTAAACAGTATATCCGCTATGTGGGACTTGGCTTGATTTCCATCCTTAATATATTCCAGCCAAATAAAATTTTAATCGGCGGCGGCATATCAAAGGAAGGCGATTATTTGCTTAATCCACTGCGTGAGTATGTCTATGCGGGCGATTATAATAAACGCGGCGAAAAAACAAAAATTGAAGCCGCAACACTGTTTAATGATGCGGGAATTATCGGCGCAGCATTGAGCGCACAGATATAAAAATATCTTAACTGATATAAATACAGTGAAAAAGCATTACTTAAAAAATGATTATGAGTTTTCTCATAATCATTTTTCTTTTTAAGGGAACATAAAAATCCATTTTTTCATATTATGTAAACATAGACGTTATGTCTAAATAAAAGAAGGAGTGATAAAAGTGGAAGATATAAAAAATGCGCCATGCTGTATATATCCTTCATGCGGCTGTGTCGGATATGGCTATGTACCGTATCAGGAATTTAACGAAACCTATGATGTGTGTCAAGCATTAAATCAGGGAACAATTTTTCCTGAGCTTGATTTGAATATATCCGAATACGGCAAGGTTTGTAAAAAATGGGGAGGCGGTATGAATGTCGAAAACTGAAGCATTAGAACAAATCCAAAGCTATGGCTTTGCTGCTTATGATATACTGCTTTATCTTGATACGCACCCGAAGGATAAAAAAGCATTCTCTATGTTTAAGCAGCTTGTAGAAAAAACGAAAAAATTAAGGAATGACTTTGAAAAAGAATATGGTCCGCTGACACCGTTCTCGGCTGCCGGCTTTGACGAATTTACATGGCTCGATTCACCGTGGCCGTGGGAAGAGGAGGCGAATAACTGATGTTTTCTTATAATAAATTTTTAGAGCGTCCCGTCAGAATTAAAAACCCGAACCCCCGCCTTGCGAATATTGTAATTACGCAATACGGCGGACCCGCGGGCGAGCTCGGCGCTTCACTGCGCTACCTCACCCAGCGATATACTATGCCGAATGATATGACAAAAGGATTACTTACGGATATAGGTACAGAAGAATTAGGACGCTAAGGCTATCAATGAGAATTGTGCGTACATACAAAAAAGACCGATAAAATTCGGTCCTTTTCGTGGCACAATTATGTAATTTTAGTCTTTCTTCCATATTAGAATTTCAGATAAATCACAATTTAGTACACTGCAAATCTTATCAAGATGTTCAAGATTTACACGCTCTATCAATTCATGATACATTTCATTGATAGTATTAGGGCGTATGCCTGTTTTACGTGCCAATTCGGATTGTGTCATCCGAATTTCGCCTAATTTTCGGCTTAGTAAAATTCTGATTGCCATGATATTTCCCTCTTGATTATTATACCATGTTTAGGAAATAATGGCATTTTTTGTTAATTTTTATCAAAGTTTGATAAATTTATATATATTGATTTTTATGGAAATGAATGATATAATATTTATACAGTCGCATTAGTTGGCTGTAGGTGATAGAGAAATCTATGTAACCTTGATATATTGGAGCGGTGGCGGCTGTTTCGCCTTTCGGGAGTATTGAAAAATTGGACGGTATTTAATACTAAAAATTTTACATACAAGGGAGGGCGCATAATATGGAAATTCTGTATTTAACCATATTACTACTCATAATAATAAGCATAAAAAAATAAGCCGCCCTACTCGCAATAGGACGGCTTTGTTAGTGAATAACTAACAAAAAACTACATTTGCGGAGCAGTTAAAACCGCTCCTTTACTATCTAAAGTATATCATATAACACTGATTTTGTCAATCAAAAGTTAGCACTTTTCTCCTTTTTTTGTGTTAACTTTTTTATTTTGGAATAAGAAGTTTTTAGGAAAATCTTTTCCCTAAAAACTTCTTATTCATATTTTATAATATATTAAATGCTCCGCATACAAGCGCCATAAAGCGACCGTAGGATGCAGCATCCTCGAAGTTTGTCCATGCGTCGGGAGTACGTATCACCGCCTTATCGCACAAACTATCGAGGCAGTTTCGCGCCCAATGGTCAGCTTTACGTCCGACATACGTTTCATGCATTCCTCCTGTTGCGTTATCAAATAATGCCAAACATAGTTTGTTAGCCAAATCTACGTTGCTTTTTACCTGATTTATGTATAAATCCTTGTCTGTAATAAGCCCTTTGCCGCATAATGATATTATAATTGGCTGTGCCCAGTGAACAACTATATCCGCCTCGTCGCTGTCCCAAGTACCGCCCGTGACCTTATCAAGCAGCGCCAAAGCGTGAGAGGTTGATACTTCACGGTCAAAATCCTTCCATCTGGCGTCTGTTATATAGCCTAAATTGCTCAGGCTTTCGTAATACCGCTCCGCCCAATGTGTCGAAATCTCCTGTTTTAAACCGAAGCCCTCAGCAATACCGTTTACTACGGCATTGATAATATCATTTTTCCTGTTCTGATAAGTGTTTACATCGCCAGCATTATCTATAAAGCATACTTCAAGCAATGCTGCCGAAACTCCCTGAGCTTTAACACGCGATATAACGCGAAAGTTTGTCCTCTTTACACCTCTATTGCGATAACCGACGGCATTTGAAATTTGTTGAACGATGGCTGTTTCAACACCTACGCCTTTTTCGGACGTCGTAACAAATATTTCCGTGCCTGTGCCGCCGCCGCTGTTAAAGTGTATTTCGAGAACATAGTCATATTTGGTGAAATCATAGCCGTATGTACCAAGATATTCAAACCAATCTTTTGACGTATCGGCAACCTCCGCATCGCAAATATTATTTAAACGCGCCTTAAGCAATGCCACAACCTCTCGTGTCAAATCCGCTTCACGGTATCCGTTACCGCAAGCTCCGCTGTCTCCATTACCGTGTCCGGCTATCAGTAGTATCTTCACTATCATCACCTCCCGCCATTGCATTGATTTTGTCATTCGCAATTTCCAAGCCTTTAATAAGCCATACGGGTATATTTACACCTATCTCAACAAAATTTTCAAGGATTGAGCGTATTTCGTTTATAATAAACGTGGCAAGAGTAAACCAGCCTATCAAATATGTAAAACCCAAGCTAATACCGATAATCTCACCTAAGTCCTCAAACGCATATCCTAAAAAGAATGCAATACCGATTATAACCCAATAGGCTAACTTTTTTACAATGCCTTTAAGCCCTTTATAACTGCTTTCAATTCCGAGTGTTCTTGCCTTGTAAAGTCCTGTAGCAAAATCAATAATTTCTGCCAATAAAAACGCCGCAAAGAAATACCAATATACGCCAAATATAGAGCTTAAAATCATAACGATTGCGCCCCAAAACCAATTTATTCCATCTAAAATTTTCATTATTTTTCTCCTCGCTTTCTTAAAATCAACTTACCTAATATATATTTTGTATGCACCGCTCCGCGTTCCCGGCTGTCGGTACTCGCTCCGCGGTTATCGCCCATAAGCCATACATGACCTGACGGAACGACCGTATCAATAATTTTACCCGGGCGCGATTGCGGGAATATATACGGCTCGTCCAATCTTTTTCCATTGACTGTAACGCTTCCGTTACGGGATATATGTATATGTTCGCCCTCAACCGCAATAATACGCTTAACAATATGCGCTGTATCTGTTTCAGCGATTACAATATCACCGCGGCGAAACTTCCGCGAAAACGGATTGTATATACATATCTGATGATTTTTAAGGGTCGGTATCATGCTATGTCCCACAACACGGGTTGCGCACGCCAAATCTGCCGTAAATATTTCTTTTAGCATAGCGTATCCTCCCTGTGGTGCAAATACTCACGAATATTACGCGTTACGGTAACAACGGTGTTAATTACATCAACCACCGACAGCGCAGCGCATAACGCATAATAATACCAAGGCTGATTTGATGTTATACCTAATATTATCCATAATAATATTGGTATCAATCGCGCCGCAGCTCCTGTAACAATCGCATTTTTTCTCATAAATCCAACTCCCTTCCGCAGCTTGTCTGTATTTCCTTAAATTCTGTTTCTGATACGCGTTTTAAAATAGCCGCAACATAATCATATCCCGTACCATCTTTTCGGCATATTCGGGAATATGCGTCATATATATCGTTCCCGCGGTGTACTATAGATGTTTCCCGCGCGGGTATCATTATCCGAACGCCTTTGTCGGTGTAATAGACATGTTTGGGAACTGCGACACCGTTTTCAATCATAAATCCGACCGTAACCTGATACGGCTGTTCTGCCGATATATAATCGGATAAATCTACATTGTCACGCGCATATATCACTATTATTAAGACAGCGGCGCATAATGCTGTAATAAACCAATATATTGGTGACGGTGCAAAAAACGCGCCTAAAACTGCAAATCTTATGTATTTAACCATTTGCGTCACCTCTTCTGAAATGCGATGATACCATATTTGCAAAATTCAAATATTCTAACGCAAATTCATTATTGCCGTGTACCTCTCCGACTCTTTCGCAAAACTGAGGAAAAGTGCCAAGATAACAACCGCACTTAATATATACCAAGCCGTCAGCCGCTCTGAATGCTGTTGTAGTCCTGTATTCAGAACCTAAACCTTTAACGACTATATATCCGGCGTTACTGCAAACTACTGCGTTTCCGCATATAACGGCATCGTTGCTTATGATTGCATCGCCGCAGACAACTGCATTATCACCTATTTCAGAAGCTGACTTAACTATCGCGCTGCCGCCAACAGTCGCATGGTCTGTTATCCACGCATCACAATTTGCTGACGCATTGTCTTTCAATACGGCATTATTGCATACGACAGCGTGTCCGCATGCGGAAGCATTGTTTTGTAATTTTGCATTCTCTGATACTAAGGCATGATAATATACGCATGCATCATCATAAACCCAACAATTACCCTCATGACTTAGATTGTCCTCGTTTTCAACAAAGCCGCCCAAGTCACCCGCTTTAACATCGTTAAAATCACATAATGCCCGAATGCGATGTAAGGTCCTTCCGTCAATTTCTTTTGTTTTGTCTGTTAATTCATATTTTGCCATGCTTATGCCTCCTTTGCTATTCTAAGCCATATTTGTGCCGTGGTCGATTTTCCTGCAGCATCCGTTACCGTTATGCTGCAATTTCCCGACATCGACGTTGACATTGTAGACGTACCCGTAATTGTACCGTCAGAATTAAGCCTCGTGCCGTATAACCACCATGCATCAGTAGACCATGTATAAGGTGGTGTGCCGCCCGATGCCTCAAGCTGATAATTGCACGGTTTGCCAACATAGCCGACTACAGTATCATCTGCAGTTAAAATCTGCGGAGCTGTGCTGATTTCGCGGATTTTGTTCCCGTATTCCGACAGCGGAACAGCTTCGCCGCATTCCACACCGCCGCCGATAATTGCCTGTCGGATTTGTTCTTTTATAGCCTTGCACCATACAACAAGCTCCAGAGCATAAGCTACGGGGATAACCCGTTTTATCGGGTCAACAGTATTTTTCGGATATTCGTATTCATCTGCGTATGTATCGGAATATATTGACCTCACAGCATTTGCGTAACGGTTGTAGCCCTTACCCTCGGGGAGTGTGCCGCCCATCTCGATTATCGCCGCTTTGATGTCCGCGAATGAGGACATCATCAGCCGCCATTTTTCAACAATTGTCATGACGTTTCCTCCGCGCCGTTTACTGCGTCAAGCTCGTTTGTGAGTGTACCTAATAATGTGCTCATTGACTGTATTGTCGCATCAAACGAAGATATGGCAGTATCAACACGCTCACAGAAGAGTTCCGTCTGCTGTACATTTGCTTCAATCATTGCAGGTATAGCGGCTAAATCCTGATATTCGGGTATAATATAGCCTCTATTTGTCGTTTTTGCCATATTTATGCCCCCTATTTCAATAATATACGAATATGTTTATCATCAAGTCGGTCCATGACGTAATATCCGTCTTCTGTTGATGTTGCAATACCATTTTCTTTAGGATAGCAATATCCGTTAGGCTCACAAGTTCCGTCGCCAATAACAACAAGTTTACCCATGAATGCCCAGCAGTCATATTCTTTACGTTTTGCACGTGGTATATATTCCTGCGTATCATCATAGTCGGGATTGATTTTCGGCACTACAGCGTCACATTCCTCACGAATACAAGTTTGAACTATTTTTGTTTCGCCTGTTTCATGGTCTGTAACTTCTTCGTCTTTATATTCTGCTTCAAGATGTACTGTTTTTGTAAGTACCTCTCCAAATATATCAGTCATATATTTACCATGCCAATCGTCATCATAATTATCGCCGACAACTGCCGGGCGCGCTGATATGACTCCTAAACGGCGTTTATCTGTATCAGCAGAAGTCGCAAGACGCATTTTACCGTTTTCAATATATGCAAACAATCCGCGCCTATCCTCATTATTGGGATTGCCGTCTGCCCATTCAAAATATTCGGCGTAGTCAGCACCTGTACTGTTAAATGCAGCAAGGCCGTAGGCATTACCATTATAGGCGACACGAAAAGCGTTAGAACGATTAGTATCAGATGTGCCATTTCCCGCAATAAGAACATCTCCTGTTGTGCCAGTAGCTGTTCCAGCAATGCCTTCTTTTGCATAATGTCCAATTTTGAATTGATAGTCTAACGCTATGTTAAAATCGCCTCCAACTACTACTGAGTCTATCCCTTTTGCAGTATTGTAACTACCCCCTAAAGTTGCTGAACTATTACCACTTGCTTCGTTTCCAATACCTCCAACCGATACTGAGTATGGACTTGTTGCCGAATTTGCGTTACCGCTCGTAAATGACATTGCCCCAAAAGTTGGGCGATACCTCGTACCAATCGTCAAATGAGTATCAATAATATCTCCGTCTGTCGCATTTGGATTTTTCTTAGTATTAAGCTTATCTATCAAATCATTATAACTGCCAGAAAATGCTACAGCCTTTAAGTCTGAAAACCATTTCTTGATTTTGCCAAACGCAATTGATAGTTTTTCGCCGCTTTCAATATTATTTCTATTTTTCGCTTGCTCGTATGTCACTTCCTGATCGTTAGTTGCAACATTCGGGACTTTATCAAGTCCAAGCTGTTTTGCTGTTGTTTTATGAGGATTACCTGTATCATCTTTATGTTCAACAAATTCTGCATAACTAACTTCAGAAGGCAGAGTGACATTCACATTTATTTCAGAAGCATTAGATATAATATCAATAAAATCAAAATTACGTATAACTGTTTGATTAGAGGGAAAACCTTCCGCTGCTCCACTTCCGCAAGTAGTGTACATATATAATATCTCACCCAAATCAGGATCTTGTGCCATAATACCTATTTCACGCAAGTAAAAAGCCGCATCTCCGCTTTTAATTGTTACACGCATAGACGAGACACCCGCTTCTATAACGGATACTCTGGATATATCAACTGTCGCCGATGTTTCATCCTCTCCCGTTTGATGCGACATGATTTCACTTTTTAACTCTGTCAAATCGGCAATATTTTCGTTTTCATCAAGATATCCGCTACCTATAACAGCACGCGTAATTTGTAGTGGTATTCCTGTATGTAATTTAGCTTCAAGTAACAATCCCCTTTTAGTCAGTGTAAGCGGACAAAATCCACTCACTTGTTCATTTTTTAAACTTGCTTTTTCCATGCCTATCAATCCTCCTTGTATAGTATCTGAGCGTATGTTTTCCGGCTCAATTCGTTATATGTTATATCTTTTATATCATCATACGTATTGTACTTCTGTGCTGAAATAACATTGCCTTCACTTGATATTCGCGTCGCCGAAGCTTTGTATCTCATAGAATATGACACATCATCATTTTGACAGTTGCGGTCAAATGGTATAGTGGTATAGCTTTTATATTGTGCAACAACATTACCGCGATAAATTTTTGTTTCTTCTTTTGTTTCTAACTGATATATAGTGTCAAAAACCTTATGAGCTTGCTTGATTTCCTTTAGCTTCTTGCGTATTCTGTCCATTTGCTCAAAGCTTGGAATTCCGTATATATGCATAGAAAAACGATTTTTACCAGCATATTCATCCATCCATACATCACAATTTGCTATTCCTGATATTATTTGTTCAATACGTGCAGGATTCATAGGTGCTCGCTTACGCATCTTTTCAATTATATTGCGTCTACGCTCCTCTATAGGTAATGTAATATCTGTAGCAATTCCTACAGCATCCTCCCATATAGGCAATGACCATGTTGCTGTTTGCGGAAAAATTTGAAGTTTAAAATCGTCTATCATCGCTTTGAGAGTGTCATTTTCCATCCCCATTACTTGAAAAAACCACAATCCGACAAAACTTGCACCATATTTGTGCGTTACCCTCTGTATCATTCGCTTGCCTGACTCGCTCGTAAGGATTTTATCCATCAATTCACTTTTATACATAATGCTTACCCCCTGCGGTCTTGTCTGACTGTCAATTTAATGTTGACAACATTGATTTCAGGAACTCGGCTCGAGTCAATTTTTATATTTGAAACTCCTCCATTAAGCAGCAACTCGCTGAAATCAACTACACCTATAGTTTCAGATAGGCAACCGTAGTGTCGGACGCTCCGCTGCCAACCGTTTAATGGTTGACGGTCGGAAATGGTCCGAATGCTTATGTGTTAATAGGACAAGCTGTAGTTTTTTATATGCCTGCGTAAGCTTGTTGAACGGTACTCCGCAATCAATAAGAATATTATCTATAATCACCGCATTACCCTTTGAACCAGTACTAATTACATCATATATCATCAAGGTTCATTTCCTCTGGCACATCATCAGGCGGCATCACTTCATTTTCTTCATAAGGTTCGTCCTGTACTATAATTTCATCAGGCGGAGGAATAGATTCAGGCTCCGATGAATTATCAACATAATCATAAGAACCGTCATCATTTATAACAGCCATATCTTTATTGATTACATTCTCCATCTCGATTGATACTACTCCCCATTTTGAAATAATTTGGCGAAGCATTGTCTTCATTGCCATAGCATCGAAATCTTTGTACCAAAAGCTTGAATATCGCCACATATCCTTTTCAGAAATTTCGCCGTTCTGTATTTTGGTATAAGCTGCGGCGCTGAATGCCGCCGAATACTTGTCGGCATGCGCCATCATCTTCTCCTTCGACCAATATATTGCTTTACGAAATCCTGTATGATACTCAAACATTGCATAGTATCCTATAGTTTCAGCCTTTTCTCGTTCAATATCATCTTCTATCAAATTGACATCTATAACTTCTTCTAAAGGATAAAATTTTTTTAACTCACCCTCTTTAATTGGCAATACAATTAACTTCTTATACTGTCCGCTTCTTATTGCAAGCTGTATATAACCTTTATATCCCATCTGAAACTGAGCTTTTTTGACCGTCTTTTTTATGTTTCTTCCCGTGTTTGGATCCGTTATCCACATAATCTTTCCATCAGGACCTTTAACAGCAGTATCATACGGTACAAGATAACAGTACCCGAGTTGCGGTGACATAGATAAGTGTAAACTTTCTGCCAAAAATGCCGCTGCCAAAATCGTTGATGTTTCGCATTCCTGTAATGCAGGATTAGTTGCAACTACCGTTGAAATATTAGCTATAAAATTATTAGCCCTGACAGGGTCTTTCAGCGTATTATTTATAAGATTTTGATATTTAGGCTGTGTAAGCATAATACTGAATTTATGCTTTTGCTCTGTTGGCTGTAAATCATTTGCCATAGTATAATCCCTCACTTTCTAACCATGTAATCATCTTAGGCTTTTTATCCCTCATTATATTGTTTGCTTCCTCTTGAGAAATTGCATCTACAGATACCGCAAAATTATAAGTAAATCGTTTTAAATTTGGCGTTTCGGCTGTAGGTGCATTAAGCATTTCAGCAGATGCGCTTATATCGGCTTGTCCCTGTTCAACTTCAGGAAAAGGTACATCAATATGTTGTGCGCTCTCTTGCTTTGTCTGTTCTTCTGCCGCTTGCATCACCGCTTGTTCTGCTTTCTGCTCTCTGGATATGCGCTCTGCCTCTTGTGCTTTACGGTTCTTTTCCGCCTGTATTCGCTGTTTTCTTTCTTTAACTATTGTTATAGCTTCAGACGCATTAAGCGTCTGCTTGTACTCAATAAGGATTTCTTCTTCGTCCTCCTGTGTAGCTATCATTTTCAAGTCTGTAGCCACACGTCCTACAATGTTTGCGACCTGCTTTTTTAGTGATGCCTCCGTTGCAGATAAGGTAATTTTTAAGCCCAATCGGTCAAACTCCAAGAAGTCAATGCCTTTAGCTTGTACACATTCATCAAAATATGCTTTGAGTGTCTCACGTTTTGCATCCTTCTGCGCGTCTTCTATAACGGCTATCTTAGTTTTTAAACTATCATCAGCCTCTGTATAGCAGTTGATACAATCCTTAAACTTAGCTTGCACCGCTTTAATCGGTGCAATTGCTTGCTCCATAGCTTGATTGTACTTTTCCGTAAGACTTTTTTTCTCCTTAGTGAGATTAGCTCTAAGCCCTTTTACATCTTGTTTATTGCCCTCTGTGCATTCCAGACCTAATGCAAAAGATGTACGTTCTTCTATTACCGGTTTGAGCTGGGAAAGCTGTTCCTCTATTATCGGCAACTGACTAACTGTAATAACGCTTAATTCTTCGGCAGAAGGCTCTTTTAATATCAAATTTTTTGTTTCCATCACCATAATCCCTCACATTCTGCCATACATTCACAAGAGTTAATGCACGCCTCACAATATTTAATGCCGTTAATGTCATAATATTTGTCACCGTCATATATGGGTTCATCGCATATATCGCAATATGCATATATTTCTGGCTCTTTGTCCTCTCTATAATGCTCATTAAACATTGCTCCCACAGCACGTGGGTCATTATTTGAATATAACATTTGACAAATCCCTTCCTTTCTGATATAATAGCAGAAAGATATTTTATATATCTTACTGTTATTGACCGCTAATGAGTTGTCCGCTCGGCGGTCTTTTTTTTGCAAACTTGATTGTATCAAATATCGGCGCAAGGCGTGGGTCATAACAATTGACATTTATTTTATTTGTCTGCGTCGGCTTTTGCGATGTTTCATCGCGCCATTTTTGAACATCTGACAACCCCCTTCGGAAGTTCCTCTTATCTACTTGCCGCAATAAAGCTTTGCAGTGCATTAGTCCCTATTCGACATAATATATCATCAACATCTCTTTGCGTCTTGTTGAAACAATAATCAGTTGCAATGCTGACTTTGGTATTTCCAATACTGAAATTATCTGCAATAGGGTTTGATACTGCTTCTATCATATTTCATCACCTCCTTTACAATATATAACAAACAGAAATTGTCCTATGTCGTTAGAACTCTTTTGTTTTTTCAGCTTTATCAAGCACTGTCATAATGTCTGACATTCTTCTGTATGCTTCAAGAAACGAATCTTTTACATCTTTAAGAGTCACAATTTCGTTTAAATCTACTTTGCCGTTATCCATGATTTCAGCAAGTTTTTTCATTGCATCCATTGTTCGGGGCAATTCATTTTGAAGCCTTACAAAAATCCTTTCC
Source organism: uncultured Lachnospiraceae bacterium (assembly GCA_964447095.1). Classification (GTDB taxonomy): domain Bacteria; phylum Bacillota; class Clostridia; order UBA1381; family UBA1381; genus JALEPO01. Next base: position 13,905 of record CAYUSE010000003.1, read on the forward strand.
GCAGGTGCAATCTCTGTTTCTCTGCATCTCATACCAAGAGGACATTCATTCGCACAATACCACGATAATAATTCGGGAGCATTGTATGCATCTGCCATTAAAGCAACCACACTGTTCGGTGGATTGTTTATCCCAAGCTCATATTTCTTAAGACTATCTTCCGTAACTCCTGGCAAATATTCAACTGCCGTTTTACGAGTAAAAAAATCAGTATTATACTTTGAAGCTGCCAATCGAGCTTCACAATACCTATTTCCCCGAGCTTTTGTAGCTTGTCTTGACATTTATTTCACCTGCCTTTTGTGATATACTCTTATTAGGAAGAAACATTATCAAGCTTTAAGTAACGACAAATCTTATCTTTCAAGTCGTCGCTCTGTTTTCTTCCGTTAATGACCTGTGACACCCATACTCTATCATAGCCTAAATCCGTGGCTAATTGAGTTATACTCATAGACTTTTCCAAAAGAGCCTGTTTAACTTTAATACCCCACGGTGGAGTTTGCGTCGCTACTGCCATCCGATATTCCTCCTTCCAATTGACATTTGTTGCTTTTAATGATATAATGTAAGGGAATAGCAATAAATTTTGAAGGTAGTTTCTTACTATTCCCTTATGCTTTGCGGCAGATTTACACCGCACCGGTAATTGAGTTATACCGTCGGCACCCGGTCTAAACGGAAATGTTTCTATCATTTCATGCCGTATTGTTGTTTACATTTGTTATTATAATATGAATTATTCATATTGTCAACGCTTTTGTTATGAATTTTTCATATTTGTCGGTATTATACAATTTGCGAGGTGTTTTTATGGATACTTTAGACAAAATATTATCATTATTAAATGAACGACATATAGAGCAAAAAATGCTCGCTGAATATATAGGAACTCGCAATCAAACAATAACCGACTGGAAAAATGGCAAAACCAAATCATATACCAAATATATTGATAAAATTGCAGATTTTTTTGGGGTATCCGTTGACTACCTACTTGGAAAAACAGATGTGCCCACACAAAAGCAACAAGATGAATTCAGTGACATCATAAACACACTCACTGATGAAGAACGACAGCAGGTCAAGAATTACATGAATTTTCTGATAAGTCAAAGAAAAAATAAGGATTAATAAACTATGAAAAATTTAACAAATAATACTTATCTACCTCTCAGTTTACTGGATGAGCCTGCTGCTATCCCTTCAGTTTTCAAGGAAGAAGTACACTCTACTGCCAACAGACTTATTGAAATGCTTAACAAATTTGGTATTTCTTCAAAGCTATTACAAATTAATATAGGGGCAACATTTTCACGATATGAAATTACACTAACATCACCTATAAAATATTCAACAGTAACTTCACTATCTAAAGATATTGCTATGTGGCTTGGCGTTGAGGAGGTAATAATATCTCCTGTATTAGGAAAGCCTGGTGTTATATCTATTGACATTCCCAATAATGAGATATACCCAGTATGTGTCAAAACTCTTTTCTTATCAAATGAGTTTCAATATACGAATGCTGCAATTCCGGTTACTCTCGGAATAGACGGATCTGGCAATACGATTGTTGTAGACATTTCCGAAATTCCGTATATGGTAATAGCTGGAACAACTGGTTCAGGCAAATCAAATCTAATACATTTAATGGTTATGAGTATTCTCTATAAAGTATCATATAATGATCTTCGAATTATTATGATTGATCCACTCCCTTCCGAATTGACATTATACAATGGAATTCCACATCTTTTAATTCCTGTTGTCACTAATGATAGACCTGCAGCAGATACCCTTAATTGGACTGTAACAGAAACAAAAAGAAGACTTGCTCTATTTAGAACAACAAACACAAATGACATTATTTCATATAATAAATCAAGCGAAAATAAAAAACTTCCTCGTTTATTGGTGATTATAGATACTATTGATAATCTAATAAATGTTAATAATGACATAGAATGCTCGCTTGATTACATTATTCGACATTCTAACATGACTGGCATTCACGTAATACTGTCAACAACTGAAATACCAAACAGTATTATAAAACCACTTTCAGAAGCAGTAATTCCAGCAAAAATTGCACTTGCAATGACATCAAAATCCGATAGTAAAAAATTATTAGGAATCTCTGGAGCTGAAAATCTTAGATATCCAGGGGATATGCTTTATATTTCCAATACAAGCAAAATTGCAAAACATATTCAAGCTGCATTTATATCTGATACAGAAACTAATAATACTCTTAATTTTATAAAAGAAAATTATGTAGAAAATATAGAACAACAAATTATGCAAGAAAACAATACTATACTTCACGCTGACAGTAATAACATTGAAGATTCACTACTACAAGAGGCTATTGAACTCGCAATAGAATGCGGCAAAATATCCACTTCACTAATTCAGCGCAGATTAGATGTAGGTTATTCTCGTGCAGGAAGGATTATAGACCAAATGGAGGCGCGTGGAATTATTTCAGCTGCAAATGGCTCAAAACCTCGCGATGTTCTCATATCTAATATAGATATAAAAAACACCTCTTCTGCACCATCATTTAAGCAAAAAATGATTTCGATAATCAAACGAATTTTTATATATGATAATGATTAATTTTTTATCATAATATAGTGTATAAATCCCTTTACTAATGATAACCGCCGAATGGCGGTTATTTGTTTGCTTTAAAATAACCTATTTTGTTAATTTTCATCATATATATGATATTTTATAACAAATCACTCTTTGATTTGTAATCTTGATGTAAAATAACCGTAACAATACAACGGAGGTTATTTTATGAATACACAAGGAGCAAACAAACAAGAATTGATAAATCTGTTCAATTCTCTTACCGCCCAAGAGGCTCAGCTTGTTTTAGAATACATACAGAAACAATTAAAAAGCAAAGAACACTGCACTGATAGGAGATGTGAATAGTTATGCAATATTGTTTATATTTGCGTAAATCACGAGCTGATTCAGAAGCTGAAGCCCGCGGTGAAGGCGAAACACTTGCCAGACACGAAAAAACTCTACTTGATTTAGCAAAGAAACTCAATCTTAATATAACCCAAATATACCGCGAAATTGTTTCAGGAGAATCTATCGCTGCTCGTCCTGTTATGCAACAGCTATTGCAGGAAGTGGAACATGGTATATGGGCTGGCGTCCTTGTTATGGAAGTAGAACGTCTTGCCCGTGGTGATACAATAGATCAGGGAATTGTTGCTCAAACCTTCAAATTTAGTGATACAAAGATTATAACTCCCATTAAAACCTACAATCCAAATAACGAATTTGACGAGGAATATTTTGAATTTGGGTTGTTTATGAGTAGGCGTGAATACAAAACAATCAACCGGCGACTACAGAGAGGTCGTGTCGCTGCTGTCAAAGAAGGAAAATATGTAGGAAACAAAACTCCTTATGGTTATAAAAGAATTAGGATCCCCAATGACAGCGGATGGACGCTTGAAATTGTTGAAAATGAAGCAGAAATTATAAAACTCATCTATGAATTATACACTGTAGGCGAATTACAGGCAGACGGAACTCGAGAACGAATTGGAGTAAGCCGCATTGCCAGAAGATTAAACAATCTTAAAATACCCACCAAGACAGGCGGGGATTGGGTTGTTGCCACTATAAGAGATATATTGATAAATCCTGTATATATAGGAATGGTTCGTTGGAATTGGCGACCTGCCAAGAAGAAAATGATTGACGGTCAAATTATTATTTCACGCCCGCGCTCTGATGCGGAAGAGTGCATTTGCGCTAAAGGTTTGCACCCTGCTATTATTTCAGAAGAAACATTTAAGTTGGCACAAGAGTATATGCACCAAAACCCTCCGCGTCCTGTAGGGGAAAAAGGAGTCGTGAAAAATCCGTTAAGCGGTATTGTAGTGTGCGGAAAATGCGGCAGACGTATGGTTCGGCGCCCGTATTATAAAAATGAACATGCCGATACTCTTATGTGCGCGGCAACATCATGTGATAATGTTAGCTCTAATTTGGAACTTGTTGAAGAACGAATTTTAGAGGCATTAAAAAAATGGTTAGGGGAATACAAAATCAAATGGAATAATGCAGAAATTGCAAGCAAGGTTAAACCCCATTCACAAAAAAGTATTAAAGAAAAAGCATTAAGAAACCAAAATCAGGAGCTTGAACAGCTTTACAGCCAAGTGAATAACATACATGATTTGTTGGAACAAGGTATATATAATACTGATATGTTTCTTGACAGGTCACGCATATTATCGGAACGTATCAACAAAACGAAAGAAACCATTTCTGTGTTAAATCAAGAATTAGCGGAGGAAACAGCACGAGAAGAAAGTGCCGTTACTATCGTACCAAAAGTAGAAAAACTGCTTGAAGTATATCATGAATTACCCACACCTAAAGCAAAAAATGATATGCTGAAAGAAATTATTGAAAAAGTAGTCTACATAAAAAACCAAGGCGCTCGTTGGCACGGGAGTGTTGATGATTTTGAGATAACAATATATCCCAGAATCCCAAAATTTTCACCAAATCCGTAAAAGGTCTTGAAACTAATAATAATATATGATAATGTATAATTTGCATAAGTTTCTTGCCTTTTATATGAACTTATGGTATAATAATCTCATTCTTTCATGGGAGGTCAATTATGGAACTAAAAGATATTTTAACTATACTCATAGCTTTGTTTGGTGTTATTTTAGGTATTGTAAATTTTTACTCAAATCAATTTAACATGAAAAACGAATTTTTTAAATCAGCAATAAGCCAAGAAATGATAAAATGTCGACATCATGTAAGAACAAGCGATAAGCTTGGCATGGATAATATGTATGTTGTAGAATTACTAAATTTCTATAATTATTGGGGTGCTATGGTAAGACAAAAACATTTACCATTATCGGTGTTTAATTCGGCATCAGGATTTAATGTTGTAGAATTTTTTGAAAAATTAAAACCACTTATAGAAAAAGAAAAAGAGAAAAGACATAACGAATTATATGCACAAGATTTTAAGTGGTTATATGATAAAATAAAAAACACATATAATTTCTAAAAATGTAGTCTTGTACGCCGCTAAGTTTTAAATTTAGCGGCTTTTCTTTGCTTTTCTCATTGATAACCTTAGCGTCCTGACGAACTTGGACATCTTGAAATGGTAGGCTCTATAGTATCGCAGCTGTGCAACGGCGTACCGCCGGAGGAATGGACGAAAATGGCGTCGTGGCAATATTATGCAGACAACGGCGCGTCAGTCTATCCGCAAAGCTCGCAGGGCGCGCCGTTTAACGCCGCGTCAATAGCCGTTACAGGCGATGCAATAACAAATTTGTTTGAGGACTTGGCAGCAGAACAAAAAGCGCGCGCGGCATACGACAATATTCTACGTCTATCCGACGATCCGGATGTAAATGAAGCAATCAAATTCTTGCGTCAGCGTGAAATAGTGCATTTCCAAAGATTTGGTGAAGCAATTTTGACTGTTTCAAACAGATTTTTGAATAAAAATTATCAATGTTTCAAAAGGAATAATCAGAGCTTGTCCTGCGTATGGGGCAAGCTTTTCGGCTATAATATCTTTTCCACCATACTTAACATCAGCGGTCATTTTAAAGTGATATTTAAGTCAATTCAAATTCAGTCAAGCAGAAACCGACAGATATTTTTCAGCATATTTATCAAGCGTAGCATTCAATTCTTCAACAGACTGGATATTAAATATTTCTTCTGCAATAGTGTTATTTTTATTATTCCAAATGTAAAGCGTAGCGTCAAATGATTTTTTTCGATTATCAAGTTTGCTTACTTCAAAATCATACCCATTGCCTAAATCGCGGTATATGACATTCTCAAAGTCAAACACTTTAATGCTATAATCGTTTCCGAGAGCTTTACAAATTTCACGAATTTTTTTGCCGGGCTTCTTTATTTCAAACATCATTTCAACATCTCCTCTCTGCCTATATTATATCATAAAATCGAACAAATTTCAACCCAAAAGATGAGATAATTACAGGTATAAACAAGGGATTGTAATACAGTTTTTATGAAAACTGTATTACGGACTTTATATTTTATATCAAAGCAAGTTTGATACAAAATATAAAGTGTTTTATTTGGCTTTTTAATTAAAGCAACGTAATGGTTTAATCTCGCTCCGCTCGTTTCGGGTGTAAGAATGATAAATATCTCGCACAAGTAGAAAAGAGGGGAATTTTATGAAAGAGATTGTAATAGCGACAAGAAAATATCAAAAAGAAACATACACCTTTATATTGAGTTTACCTGAGTATAGAGGCGAAACGGGCTGTCTCGGTATCGAAATAAATCCGTATATATCCGTAGAAACGCCTGAAAACGCTTTTGGATATACGGATACGTTTTTATATGACGAGCGGACAAACAGCGGTTATTTCCTGCACAGAAAGCATCCTGCATGGATACGAAAGAAAATTATTGACACCTGCAAGCAGCTTTTTGACAAGTCTGTAGCTGAACATTCTTGAAACGGAGGATTTTATAATGAGAGATTATATATTTTTGTACAGGATTAAAGACACAGATGATAGAGACGCGTGCGCGTACATAGAAAATCAAGCGTTAAGATGGGAATGTAATCATTACTTCGGAGGTGTAAATCTGCATGGAAGCTGCTATTGCGGTCACGAATGGGCGGAATACGAAGACATTGAAACGTTTTTAAGCGAAGAAGAATATACCGCGCTGCAAAAATTTGATAAAGATATTCACAGTTTAGGCTACGGCATAGCAGAAGGCGATGACCGATATTTAAGCGGGCTTTGGCTTTGCAAAAGCATTCAGCCTATATTTGATAAACTTAATTCAGAAGAAGCGCAGGAATACTTTAATAAGATATGGGAAGATGAAAAGGAATATCTGATGGATGAATACGCGCTTGATGAAGAAGATATTGAAGTCATCACAGACAAATATTATTTGCCTTATCGGGATAGGAGTATTGTCGGCTATGTGTACCAAGACGCTGAAGATTTAGGCTATGAAGAAGCCAGTTCTATGGGTTATATAAATGATAATGACAGCATAACAGCGAGATATTTTGATTATGTGTCATTCGGCGAAGATTTAACGCAAGATGAAAATTATTGCGAATTGCAGGATGGACGAGTAGTAAGTCTTATGTATTAAAAAATATTGATTTTAGGGGGAAAACGGGAAATGTCAGATAAAATAACGATAGATAATTTTGACACAGACAACAGAAGGCGTCAAATAGGTCACAGCATATATCAGATATGTAGGACGCAGGAAAATAAATGGTACATACTCGAAAATTATAACGACGGTAAGATATTCTCGCGCGGCAGAGGGTATTACAGTGACGATTTGCAGTATGTAATCGACATTTTAAACTCATTCGCAAAAGAGCGCGAAATAGCGGATAAAGACTTGACAGAGTCTGAATATAATTTCGGTGAAACTGGCGAAGGCGATATGTGGAAACACTACGCTTGCATGACGCCTAAGAATTTTTCGGACTGGCTTCGTACCAAAGGCGGTATCGTCGGGCAGGATGAAGCTGTAAAGGCAGCGTCAATGATTATATATAATCATATTCATGGACGCTCATCGGTGAACTTATTTGCAGCCCCCTCTGGAAGTGGAAAGTCACATTTATGGAGCGTCCTGCAAAGAGAACTCGGCACTGACAAAATAATAATAAATGACGCAAGCATGATAACTGCGGAAGGCTGGAAAGGCGGAACTAAAATTTCTACTATATTCAAAAACATACCTGCTGAATGCCGTGAACGCGTTATATTTGTACTCGATGAGTTTGATAAGCTCTTAGAGCCTCAATACGGAGCTAACGGAACAAACTACTCGGATTTAACGCAAAATCAGCTTTTGCGTCTTTTTAACAATGACACTGTATTTTTCGGAGGCGAGGGTGAGCAAGGCTTTTCAGTAAACGCATCCGGTATCAGTATAGTATTGTTAGGTTCGTTTCAGCGCGTAATGGAAAAGAAAAGCTCTGTCAGCGGTTCAATCGGTTTTGGCAAAAAACCTCATTGTGAGTGTGACTATGGCAATTCTGAGCTGACTGTTGAAGACCTTATCAGTTATGGTATGAGACAGGAAATTGCGGGACGCATTACGAGGATAATCTCAATGAACCCGCTCGGAACAGATGCGCTAATTAAAATTGGACAGCAGGAAGTCAAGAACATTGAAAAACAGCTTAATCGCAAAGTTTCAGTTGATGACAATGTGTTGTTTGACATTGCCTGCAAAGCGAAGGATAAGGGACTTGGCGCAAGATGGCTGAAATCTCAGCTTAATAATGCAATAAATGAACTTATTTATGAAAATCCTAATGCCGAACAATTTATTATTGACTTTGATGCTCTTTACGGCAATGTACAGAAACAAACCGCAGCCTACATAGAAGGGAGTTTGTATAATGAGAAAATATGAATTATTTGAAAATATAAAAGAGGGACAGAAAATTACGATAGTTTCGCAGAATGATTTTGGCTTTATATCTATAATTCAGACCGTATTCTTAAAGGCTGAGCCTCACAGCCACTATCAAAATTGTCCTGAAAATATGATAGGTGCCAAGATTTTGCACAGACCAAAACGGAAGCGTAATAATTATTATACCGTTATTGCCTATAATGCAGATGTCATTGTTTATGACGGCTGGCAAAATATAAACACAGACTGCCTTTATGATACCGAAGTCCGTCCGAACGGAATGGAAGTCAAAAAGTCAAAATACACGTCATTTGACAAACGCAACTTTGATGAAATAAAACGAGCCTTCCCTGACAACATTATTGTTGACAGCTTAGATGATAACAGAAAGGAATGATTTTATTATGAATGTTACATATTACCCAATAAACGAAGAAACAGCACGCTGCGCAAAAGAAATGAGCAGCTTCAGTGATTATGCTCAAAGCTCGGCTACGCTGGAATATAAACGCGAAGTAGATAAGGCTGCGGCAAGAGTCGAAGCTGCAAAAGCCGGCGTTGATACAGAGTATCACGCGAAAATGGACGCTATGTTTGACAAGTTTTGCCGCAAGCTCGCTGATTATTATAACAAAGACAACGAAATCGGCACGCGCTGCCCTTCCGTTCTGATAGCCGGACCTTCAAATTTTCCTGTACGGAAAAAAGAAAAGCAGGTTGCGGCATGGGATGCAAATATGAGAAACTATCAGAGCCTCATGAAGTATCTTGACAAAATATGTTCTGTAGGGCGCGGAGGAATAAGCTCGGACGACCCGAATGCTATTGATAAGCTGAAAAAGAAGCTTGAAAATCTTGAGCGCATTCAAGAGATGATGAAAGGCGTAAACGCGTATTACCGTAAAAACAAAACTCTTGACGGATGTACACTGATTACACAGGAGGAGATTGAACAGCTTAAGGCGAATATGCAGAAACAATGGCATTATGAAAATAAGCCGTATATGTCGTACGAATTGACGAACAATAATGCGAATATCCGTAGAATACGTCAGCGCATAGAATCGTTGAAACAGACAGCGGAGGCGACCTTGGAGGGTTGGAAATTTGACGGAGGCGAAGTCGTAATGAACAAAGAGATGAACAGAGTTCAGATTCTCTTTGATGACAAGCCGGACGCAGACAAACGAAGTAATCTTAAGTCTTGCGGATTTAAATGGGCGCCAAGTGTAAAGGCATGGCAGCGGCAGTTAAATCGAAATGGAATATACGCTGCTAAACAAGTGACAGGTCAACTCGTAATTTAATATCATATCAGCCGTCCGTCGGGACGGCTTCTTTTTTTAACAATGTAAAACAATATTTTTTTAAACTGGATACACAAAATAGCGAGAGTTCTATTGCGAAATGGTTTCGGGAGATAAAACAAGAGATTGAATTATACAAAATTCACAAAAAAAACCTATAATAAAGGGATTTGTATATTTCCTCCAAAAATTTTACAAATTTAGCACGTCTCCTTTGTTATCTAAAAAAAGTGTAGTATAATTACTACGAAAAATAAAATTAAAGAAAAAACTAAGATTATATAGGGAGGTGATGCGTATGAAACAATTAATAAATAAACAAACAAATTATAAAAAGGAGGTGAGGTTATGGCTATGCGGTCGTATGACGAAATACAAAAAGAAACAACAACAACTTATCTTGACGCGATAGATATGAATAACATACCCGACCCTATAACTCTGCAGGGAGAACTGCTCGAACAAGTCGCCGCTGCATTTCAGGTTGAAAACACTCTGCGTTCAAAAGATATGAAACTGCGGATACCGCACAAGCTTACGCCGGCGCAAATTGCCGACATTATCATAAAGCTTCACCCTGTCGTGAATATAGCCTACGGCGGTCTTAACGTTGATACCGAATACGATATATTATCGCTTTATCAGACAGACGGTGAAGACGAAGGCATTTATACAGCGAGAAAACAAGCGTTTGTAAGACTGATAAGACAATACAGCTATACAATGACCGAAAAAGAGATAAAAGAAACCATATCGCTCATACGCAACGAGGCTCCGAGAAAAGAAAGAAACTCGGATAAAAACCTGATAGCGGTTAACAACGGTATTTTTGATTATGACACAAAGCAGCTCATGCCGTTCTCGCCGGAATACGTATTTATATCGAAGTCGAAAGTCAATTACAATCCGTCGGCTGTAAATAAGGTTATAACGGAGCCTGACGGAACACCGTGGAACATTGAAAGCTGGATTGACGACCTATTTGACGGAAATAAAGACTTGTCAAAATTGATATGGCAGATTATAGGCGCGATTATACGTCCTAACGTATCATGGAATAAGTCGGCATGGTTTTATTCGGAAAGCGGCAATAACGGTAAAGGTACGCTATGCTCTTTGATGCGTCAGATAGCAGGAAGCGGCACGTACACTTCAATATCGCTTGCGAATTTTTCAAAGGACTTTATGCTTGAACCGCTGATAAGCGCATCGTGTATTATTGTCGACGAAAACGACGTCGGTACATATATTGACAAAGCGGCTAATCTAAAAGCAGTTATAACCGGCGACCCGATACAGATAAACAGGAAATTTAAGGAGGCTATAGCCTATAAGTTCAAAGGTTTCATGGTGCAATGCGTCAATGAAATGCCAAGAATAAAAGACAAATCAGAGTCGCTCGCGAGAAGAATTTTAATCGTTCCTTTCACGAAATGTTTCACGGGATCTGAGAAAAAGTACATAAAGGACGAATACCTGAAAGACAAGGAAGTGCTCGAATACGCTCTTAAGAAAGTGCTTGAAAGCGATTATTACGAGCTTGACGAGCCGAAGGAGTGCAGAGACGCGCTTGCGGAATACAAAACATTCAACGACCCTATACAGCAGTTCATAGATGAAATATTACCGGAATGTAAATGGAATTTGCTGCCGTATCAATTTCTTTATGACCTCTATGCCTCATGGTTCAAAAAAAATTCTCCCAGTGGTTATCCTGTTAGTAAGCAGATTTTTATAAAGGAATTAAAACAGCTTATACAAAATAGTTCCGAATGGACGATAACCTCTGGCAAAACAAGACCTGCTGATAAAATGAAAGAGGCAGAACCGCTTATTTATCAGTATAATTTATCTGCAAATTGGCGAAATCCGGCTTACATCGGAAATGAAATTGAAAAAATATGTCATCCCAAACTAAAAGAGCATTATGAAGGTTTGTTGCGGAAAGGATAATGATTAGTGAGAAAATGACCGTTTAAAGCGGTCATTTTTTGTTACGAATAATACATAAAATGATAAAATTGCAGCATTGTTCCCCGTGTACTCCGTAATTTCAAGTCTTATTATAGTAAAATTCTTTAGGCTTTCTTTCCGATTGCCATCAATACGCAAGAAATGGCATAAGAATGAGGAATATAGCTGTTTTGAATGATGGTATAAATAAAAATTTCTTTACATTAGTTAAAATTTATAGAGAACACAGGTAACAATACACTGTAACACTGCATAAATACTATATTTATTCCGTACCCTATGAAAAATGGAAAGGGTACAATATTATTCCTATTCCTTCCTGTCTGCTGTAGACGCTTTAAAATCAATGGTCAATCGTGTACCCTCTTGTTCCTCTTAATTTTTCACATTTCACTCTAAATTCAGTTTATTACAGATTTTTTGTACCTTCTGTTCTCTCAATGTTCCCCGTTCAAATGTTCATAGGGAACAAATTTTATTGTAATATAAAACACATTAAAACGCGGGCGCAGACGCGGAGGTATTATTGAAAAAACGAAAATTATTGACAATTCTTTTGAATGTGAGTAAATTTACATCAAAGGAGATGTTGAGAATGAAAGAAATCACAGATAAAATCATATATGAATACAAGCGTCATTTACTGGATGAAGAAAAGTCGCCCGCCACGATTGAGAAATATTTGCGCGACGTAACAGCTTTTAGAATATGGCTGAGAAGACGAGAAGTCGACAAACAAGTTATGCTTGAATATAAGGAATATTTAATCTCTGTATATTCACCGCGCAGCGTAAATTCCATCTTATCCTCACTCAATAGCCTGTTTGATTATCTCAGCCTACACGACTGCAAGGTTAAGACGCTCAAAATACAAAGACAAATATTCACCGATAAGGACAAGGAGCTGACGCGTGATGAATATATGCGTCTGCTGCAGGCTGCCAAAAACAACAAACGTCTGTATTACCTGATGCAGACGATTTGCTCAACCGGAATCCGTATATCCGAACTGAAATACATCAGCGTTGAAGCCGTAAGAACAGGTCAGACAAATATTCGCTGTAAGGGAAAAGTGCGGACGGTAATTTTACCAAAGCAGCTATGTAAAATTCTTAAGCATTACATAAAAGAACAGAACATACAAAGCGGCGCCGTGTTCATCACGAAAACAGGCAGACCGCTTGACAGGTCAAATATATGGTCTGACATGAAGAAGCTGTGCGACAGCGCGGGAGTGGCAAAGAGCAAGGTTTTTCCGCACAACCTGCGTCATCTGTTCGCGCGTACTTTCTATTCCTCGCAGAAGGACATTGTGCATCTCGCGGACATACTCGGACATTCGAGCGTCAATACAACGCGTATTTACACAATGGAAACAGGCGAAGTTCACCGCCGGCAGATTGAGCGAATGAACCTTATTTATAATTACATCACATAATGCCAATTATGTTGTTAAATCAGACTAAAACATAATCATAGTATAGCATATTCAAAAGAAACAAACAATAATTTTTCGGAAAAAATTAGCAAATTTCCACGTTATCAATAAAAATATATACGAAAAATAGACCAATGCTTGAAATTTTGAAGTCATTGGTCTGTTTTTTATGACATAAATTGTATTTTTACACCATAAATCACAATATTCATACCTCATAATTGGCATTATGTGGTACGGATAAATCACACCCCCAAGAAAGGAAGTCGATAACTATGAAAAATTATAGAAGACTGCTCGCGGCAATACTCACAGCGGCATTGCTGCCCGTATTCCCTGTCCTTGCAAGCGCAGAACCGGAACCCTTCCCTGCTCACAGCACAGGCTTAGCCGCTATGACTGATGAGGAGCGCGAAGCGCTTCTTACAAACATCGCTCCTGATGACGAGGTAAGCCTGTTCGCGGCTCTGCCGTCAAACGTGGATAACAGCGCGTCAAAGTATTTTCCGCCTATCGGCAATCAAAAGAATACCAACTGCTGCGTCGCTTACGCTTCCGCGTACTATCAGCTTACCTACGAAGCGGCAAAAGCGATGAACCTTAACGCTAAGTCCGGAAATATCGGCTTCGACCCCGCTTGGACATACTCGTTCATCAACGGCGGCTCCGATAACGGCTCAAACTTCTCCGACGCATACAATGCGCTCGGATATATCGGCGCGAAAAGAATGACGACCTTTGCGTCTGCGGTATCGTCAATCCGCTCTAACTGGATTGAAACGGACGCGTCCGTTTACAGAAGCGCGTTAAGATACCGTATCGGCGCAAACGGCGGCAGCTATCAGACGCATTATTTCCGCAGCGCGAACGAGTTTATTGAAAGCGCGAAAGCGCAGCTTACCGTGGGAAAAATTATCACGACAGGCACGAACTCAAACCGCTGGAGCATATCCACAGGCTCAAACGGTCAAAAAGGCGTTACGCATATAAGCTCCGCCGCTACAAACACGTCAGCCGACGGCAGACACGCCGTAACTCTTGTAGGCTACGACGACAACATTTCATTCAACGTAGGCGGAACAACCGTCAAAGGCGCGTTCAAGCTCGCCAACTCTTGGGGAACGTCAAGAAGCGACCATAATAACGGCTTTATCTGGGTATCCTACGGCGCGTTCAAAAACAAGTCCGAAGGCGGCTACGGCTACGGCTTCGTAAGCTCTTGGTGGGATTCCGACGTTTCGTCAACAGATAACGTGTTCTTCACAATCGACCTTGCCGACAATTACGCGAGCTACACTCCGCAGTATATCGGCGAATATTCAGTAACGAATAAAAACCTGCGTCTTGCGCGTATCGCCTACAAAACAAAGGAAAACGCTTCGTCGCAGTTTGTTCCGTACGCAGGCAGAAGCGTGTTTGACGCATCAAACTTCAATCTGCCGTCGTCGTCATACACAGGCACGATAGCCGTTGACCTTACGGACGTCGCTCCTTATGTCACAGACGATACAAAATATTACGAAATACTCGACAACGGCGAAACAAACGGCTCGTTCAGACTGACTGACGGAAACGGAAACACCGTTGCGACTGCCAAAGGCTCGTACAAATGGATTAAGCCTCACGCGCATATCGGAATACTGAAAAACCCTGCTGTCGCAAGCGCAACACAGTGGACTGCGAAACGCGTATGCGGCTTCTGCGAGGAAACGACAGACGCTTCCGGCGCGAGAAAAACGCTTACCTTGTCTTGGTCTGACAATTCCTTCACATACGACGGCAATGACAAGCGTATAACGCCGTCAATTTCAGGCATTGACGCCGACCATCCCGACGTGCAGGTTACAGCTTCAAACAGCTCCGCTAAAAACGCGGGAACGTACACGGCGGCAGCGGCTCTTACGGGCGCGGACGCTCCTTATTACGTTCTTCCGACAAACAACACGAAGCAGTTTACAATCGCTCCCGCGAAGGCGTATATAAAAACTGAGCCGAAAGCGAGAAACCTTACCTGCAGCGGCGAGCTTCAGGACCTTGTGACCTCGCCGTCAGGCGTGACGGGCGGCGATGCGTATTACAGATTAAAGGGTGAAACCGAATGGAATACTGTTATTCCCTGCGCGTCAAACCCCGGAACTTATATTGTTGAATACTACGTTAAGTCCCGCACGAGAAACTACACGGACAGCGATATTAAGTCGGTAACAGCGTCCATAGCTCTCGGCGCTCCCGTAAGCGTAACGTTCACAGCGCCCAATAAGACGGAATACTACAGAGGCGAAACAGCGCTTGACTTCACAGGCTTGACAGCCGTTGAAACATACGCTGACGGTTCGACTGTAACCGTTCCCTATAACGAAACCGACTTTGCTCTCGTCGGCGCAATCTCCGATACAACGACAACCGTATCGTTCAAGTATAAGAACGAATGGACATACAGATACACAATAACAAGACTTGATACCTATGTCACAGGTATATCGGTTGACGTATCAGGCTTAAAGAAAACGCAGTATTACACAGGCGATAAGCTCGACCTGACAGGCGCGAAGATGCTTGTAACAAACAATCTCGGCAAACAGAACGTATGGGAGGAAATTCCCTCGATGTATGTTAAGTCAGCCGACCTTTCAAAAGCCGGCGAAGCCGTTATAACAGTATCATATAAAGGCTTTGAGGACACGTTCACCGTAACGGTTATTGACGCTGAATACAAAGACTGCGAGATAACGCTTGCGAAAACAAAGTATTTCCTGAACGAAGCGTTCGGCGATAACACTGTAACAAAACTTGTCGCTCATTATACCAACGGCTCGGCAAGACGTATCGACGCGTCGGATATTGTAAGCGTTGAGATTAATAAATATTTCAGCGACAGAATAGGCAAACGCTCACTGCCTGTATCCGTAACGACAACGGACGGCAAGGTCTATACAAGCGACGTCACAATAGAGATTGTGCCTGTTGAATTCACGCATATTGAGTTCGTGCCTCCCACAAACCGCACGTATTACGTTGACTCAAGAGCTGACAGCTTCAATCCTGACGGAATGCGGTTCATAAGACATTACAACGATGGCTCTTACGAGATTACCGAAGCAGCCGACGCCGATTATGAGCTTAGCTTCCCGATTATCAGCGATTGGCAGATAGGCAGACAAACCGACGTTCATGTCATATATGACGGCACAGACTATTCGTTCAAGATTGACGTAGTTGAAAGCGTACCGGCAGAAATCCGCGTAAAATTATACTTTACAAACTACGACCCGACAATGTACACAAACCAGCCTTTCCGCGCGTACGACTATGAAATGCAAGTAATTTCAGCGGCGGGCATAAAAAGCGATTGGGAGCGTCTTGACAGATACGATAATTACTCCGTTGAAGGCTTCGACAATCTTACGCCGGGAACAAAAACCGTGAGAATCGTATATCAGGGCTGTTACAGCGAACCCTTCGAGGTCGAAGTGGAAGAACAATTCGTAGGTGCTATACGCACAGTAACGCCTCTTGATAAAAGTGAATATTACGAGGGCGAGGAGCTTGACCTTACGGGTCTGACGCTCGAAAAATCGTATATTACCCGTCTTAACAAAAATTCAGACCCTTATTATGCTGATTATGTACCCATTGACGCGGATGAAATCAAATACGTTTATTTCCGTGACGAACAGTACAAAGATTACGGAAACGATATTACCGCGCTCAAAGCAGGCAAATACTATATGTCCGTTTGTCTTAAATCAGGAAGCGGAGGCAGAATTCCGATAACAATTCTCGAACCGTATGTTACAGGCATAACGGTTTCCGCTCCTTTCGATACGGAATTATATCAGGGACAAAGCGTAAACCCCGCGGGCGCGGTAATCATGGAGCATTACAACACAGGAAAAACCGTGACAATCCCCGTAACGGAAGCTGACTGCGAGCTGTCGTGCGACACTTCCAAAATCGGCGCTCAGACTGCGACCGTATCGTATAAAGGCTTTACGGACACTTTCACGGTAAACGTTCTCGCTCCGTTCGTGACCGGTATTGAAATGACAAACCCTGATAAAACAGAGTATTATCAGAACAAGGATAACCTTGACCTCACAGGCTCGGTTATCACGGAACACTACAATAACGGAACGACAAAGACTGTTGACGCGTCGTCGGCAAAACTAAGCTTTACGTTCGACAATTCCGCAGTCGGTTCTCAGGACGTAACCGTAACCTATAACGGCTTCACAGCCGTAATAAGCGTTACAGTTCTTGAGCCGTATGTTGAAAGCATTTCAATATCGGCTCCCGAAAAGACTGAGTATTATCAGAATTACGATAACCTCGACCTGACGGGCGCTGTCATAACGGAACACTATAACACGGGTATCGAAAAGACGGTTGACGTGTCCGACGATAACGTAACGACTGATTTTTCAAACACACAAGCCGGTGAGCAGACTGTTACAGTAACATACAAGACCTTCACTGCGTCCTTCACGGTAACAATCCTTGAGCCTTTTGCAACAGGCATTGAGATAACGGCTCCGTCAAAGACTGAATATTATCAGGGCGAAACGCTCGATATGACAGGCTTTGAGGCTTACGAAGTGACCAACACAGAGCTTCACACGCCTGTCAATACATCAGACGTAACGACTGACTTTGACAGCTCAAAAATCGGCTCTCAGACCGTGACCGTAACGTATAACGGCTTCACAGCATCTTTCACGGTAACAATCCTTGAGCCTTTTGCAACAGGCATTGAGCTTGAGGGAACGCCGTCTGAGTGCGGAACTCCCGAAGCCGACCTCAATATGTCAAGACTTCAGATTGTTGAGGTGTTTAACACAGGCGTAACCCGCTCTGTTGATATGAAAACGGCTGACTATTCGGTAAGCGACGTTTACGACGGAAACGGAAAAAGAAACGTAACAGTAAGCTATAACGGCTTTTCAGCGTCCTTCGCCGTAACCGTTAAGAAATACCTTACGAACGTAACCGTATCGGCTCCCGACAGAACGTCATATCCGCAAACATATCCGCTTATACCGCTTGACCTTACAGGCTCCGTTGTAACGGAATATTACAACACAGGCGAGACCATAACGTTTGACGCGGACACGGTTGATATCGTCAATGACTTCAACAGCATGGGACAGCTTGATAAGTACGGTTATTATATTAACCTTTACAACGATGAAACCTATGTTGAACAGGTAACAATGGAATACAAAGGCTACAAGTCAACCGTCAATATTACGCTCACTCCTGCCGTATATACAAGCGCTGAAATACGCACATTGCCTAACAAGCTGTCATACTATCAGGGTGAAACTGTTGAAAACCTTGACCTTACAGGCATTAAGTTCGCTATAAAAGAGTCAAACGGCTCTGTAAGCACGAAAACATCAGGTTACTCGGTAACGGCGTTTGACAGCTCAGAAGTCGGCAAAACTGACGTTGTCGTAAGTATCAAAGGCATTGAAACCTCATTTGAGGTTGAAATCATGCCGCCGTACACGACTGCTATAACCGTTGACGCTCCGTCCAAAACAACGTATGTTCAGGACGAGGAATTTGAGCCTGACGGCTTGCAGATTTACGAAACGACTAATATGAACACTGTAATCGCTGTCGATATGGAAACGGCTGATTATACGACTGACTTTGACAGCTCGCAAACCGGCTTTCATGTTGTAACGGTAACATACAAAGGCTTTACCGCGTCGTTTGACGTCACGGTAAGCGCGAAACCCGAACCGACCATAGAGCCTACGGTTGAGCCTACGCCTGAACCGTCAGACGAGCCTGTCGTTACTCCGACGCCGGAGCCGACAGAAGAGCCTGATGAGCCTGTTATAACTCCCGAACCTACGGAGGAACCGGAAATCACTCCTGAGCCGACTCCTGACGTAACGGAAAAACCAATCGAAACGCCTGAACCGTCAGACGAACCGGAGCCTACGGAAACTCCTGAGCCTACGGAGGTTCCCAAACCGACTGAAACGCCTAAACCGCCTGTCGGCTATGACTACGTCATAGAAACAAGCGTTGCTTATGACGCTGAAACAGGCGTCTGCACATATACCGCGGTCAATAACACTGACACTGATATTAAAGCTGTCGGCATTATCGCTGTATATGACGAATTCGGTATTTTGAAGCATATTGAAACGGTAAACCTGTTCACGGTCGGCGAAACAGTAACTGACATTCAGTATGATGTAAGCTTCGGCAATACAGTGAAGTGCTTCGTATGGGAAAGCTTCGCTTCGATGAAGCCGTATGCGAATACGAACACCACAGTATTTACTATAGGAGATAAATAATTAAATTACAAAGGAGAGATATATTTTGAAAGTACCATATTGGCAGCCGCCGTAAAAAACATATACATTTCGGGAGTAAATATGAATTAAAATAATGTGATTTACGGAGGTAATTTATTATGAAAAAGAAATTTATTATACTATTTGCGGTTATGGCAATGCTGATGTGTCTGCCTATAATCGCACAGGCGGAAACGGGCACAAAATACGGTGATTACCTGTATTATCAGGTAAACGGCGATAAAACCGCTGTTACAATTACAGACTGTGATACATCTGCAACTGAAATTGTTATTCCATCTATGATTGAGGATTTACCTGTCACAAGCATTGGCTATAGAGCGTTTTATGAATGCGCTAAATTGGAAAACCTGACAATAAACGCGGATATTACAAGTATCGGTGAGTCTGCGTTTTACAAGTGTTTCAAGCTGAAGAATACAACGCTTCCCGAAAGCTTAACGAGTATAGGAGATTATGCATTTTATGATTGTGACAGCTTAGAGAATATGGCAATTCCCGGCAGCGTGTCAAGTATCGGCAGCTATGCGTTTTGTGACTGTGACGGATTGAAGAGTGTGATAATAAACGATAGCACGGGCGAAGCTGATAGAAGCATTGGCAGTAGCGCATTCAGCAGTTGCGACAATTTAACAAGTGTAGTAATAGGCAGCGGCGTTATAAACATCAGCTATAGAGCGTTTTATGAATGCGCTAAATTGGAAAACCTGACAATAAGCGCGGGCATTACAAGTATCGGTGAGTCTGCGTTTTACAAGTGTTTCAAGCTGAAGGATACAACGCTTCCCGAAAGCTTAACGAGTATAGGAGATTATGCATTTTATGATTGTGACAGCTTAGAGAATATGGCAATTCCCGGCAGCGTGTCAAGTATCGGCAGCTATGCGTTTTGTGACTGTGACGGATTGAAGAGTGTGATAATAAACGATAGCACGGGCGAAGCTGATAGAAGCATTGGCAGTAGTACGTTCAGCTCCTGCGACATATTAAAGAATTTAACAATGGGAGACGGCATCGCAAGCATTGGCTATAGAGCATTTTATGAGTGCGGAAGCATTGAAAGCATAGTGATACCCGATACTCTCAGAAGTATCGGAGATGAAGCATTCTACGGATGCAGCGGTATAACGAGCGTATATATTTCCGATTTATCCTCATGGCTCAGTATTAGTTTCGGCGATGAAACCTCTACGCCTATGCATTATGCTAATAACCTGTACATAAACGGTGAAAGCGCAAGGAACATAGTAGTATCGGAGGATATAACGGAAATAAAGAATTACGCATTTTACAGTTGTGAATGTGTACAGAACGTAACAATCCACGAGAATGTAACAAGCATCGGCAATAAGGCGTTTTATGGCTGCGACAGACTTAAAAGCGCGGACATTCCGGACGGCGTAGTAAGTATAGGCGCTTCCGCATTTTCAAACTGTTTAAAATTAGAGGGCGAAGTAATAATACCCGACAGCGTAAAATATATCAACGGCTACGCGTTTTACGGCTGTGTCGGCATAACCGACTTAACAATAGGCGCGAGCGTGGAGAGCATTGGCGACAAAGCATTTGGCGAATGCAGTGGTTTGCAGAGAGTGAATTTTAATGCGGTAAACTGTATATCTATGGGAAATGATTATATTGTATTCTATAACTGCGATGCTCTTGAGGAGGTCAACATAGACGAAAAGGTTACAAATATACCCGCTTATGCGTTTAAAAGTTGTATCAGTCTAAAAAGTGTAACAATACCGAATAGCGTTACACGAATTTTTGGGCAAGCGTTTTACAACTGCCGCGCTTTGGAAAATGCAAAAATAGGCAACGGAGTTACAAGTATTGACTCGGAGGCATTTTACAACTGCGTAAAATTAAAGAATGTTGTAATAGGCGACAGTGTATCAAGAATTTGCAGCAAGGCTTTTTATAACTGCGATTATTTATTAAGCCTAACGATGTCAGACAGCGTAACTGATATTGAAACCTCAGCATTTTACAATACAAACATAAAGGATATTTATTATTACGGAACACAAGACGATTGGGAGTACATACTTATTGGAGATTATAATGAACCGCTGAAAGAGGCAGAAATTCATTATATCGAAAAACCGATACAGATACCGGTTACAACCCCTACTGTAGTTTTGTCTGAAACGGATGCAGCATGGAATTTTGATGTATCAGTAGAAAAGCCGTATAATAATTGCTCTGTTTATGCAGCGGCATATAAAAACGGTCAGCTCCTTGCGCTAAATAAGGTTGCTCTTAACATGACGGGAAATACAACTGTTATTTTAAATAAACCGGATCCGCGCGCGGATGAAGTAAAAATATTTGTATGGACAAATAATATGCAGCCGGTCACAACATCGTGGGAAAACGCATTAAATTAAAGGGAGGACTTTATCGTGAAAAAATCCATCAAAACAATTATAACTATGGCTATAACAATGGCAACATTTCTGTCTGCCTTGCCGAATACATTTGCCGCGTATGACAGCGAACCGAATGACATTGCCGCCGCTCATGCCGTGCTTCGCGGCGTAACAGAATGGCATGGAGAGGGACACCTCATGCGATATACTATAACCTCAATTGTTAGCATAAATGCTGACAGTTCAATCACCGTCAAAAACGGAAATCCATGGAATTTCTATGATAATGAATGGACACTGTCAAAAGAAGAACTTCTCAATGCAATGGCACAGGAAATTGAAAATGTATCAAATATAGATATAAGTAATATCTACTTTGATAAGAGCATTTTGGAGTATGCAAGAGGAGCCTTTTATGAAAGCTATGTGTATGAATATTGGCGCCGACTTAATCAGCTAAAAAAAGAAACATCAGGTAATACTTGGTCTGAAATAGACGAGTTCTTTGTTACAAACTGCATAGACCAAGCTGTTCCGATTCAATACGGCGACGGAGTGTTTGTATGCGCCGCGTCTCGGCTGAATTTCAGCGACCTTCCGCTCACACACTGGGCTGCGGATAATATCGCAAGAATAGCTAATCTCGGTTATTTTTCAGGTTACGAGGATGGTACATTCAAGCCTGACAAAGAAATAACACATGAAGAATTTACAAAAATCATAGTAGATGTCGCCGGTCTGACTGTAACGCCTGTTAACGGCAGTTCGTCAACATTATGGGCAAGCTGGGCTCAGCCGTATCTTAACGCCGCTCTTGCCGCCGGAATAATAACACAAAATGATAGCGATATTATGCAGGTCAATAAACCGATGACACGCGCGGAGATGGCTAAGATGATAGGCAGATTGAGGTTGTTTCTCAAAAAAGATGATGATAATGATGTTGAGCTGAACGGCGAGATAAACGACTGGGACACAATCTCTGCCGAATACAAACCGTACATTGCAAAAGCATATAACTCAGGTATCTTAAATGGGTATGGAGATGGTTCGTTTAAGCCAAACGGCGAGCTTACGCGCGCTGAGGCTTCTACAGTAATTATAAAGTTAATTGATGAAAAAGATAAATTCACATTGTTTATAAACGGAAAACTGTTTAAGGCGACAAATTATGACATTTCAATAAATCTGCCTATTATGACCGATAAAGATATGCTTGTAGGTGTGCGAGATTTATTTGATATATTAAAAATAAACATAGAATGGAATGACAAGGCTAAAATGCTTACCTGTACAAAAACGGGATATGGAACGTGCAGGCTTACCATTGGCAGTAATACCATTGAGAAAAAGGACGGCGACAAATGGATGGTATATGATGAAAACATTGAACCGGCACGAATTATCAATGACCGAACCATAGTGCCATTGTTCGCAATTATAAAAGGTATTGGTATGGACATTGACTATGATAAAGCCACAAATACAGCGCGAATAAATTTTGATGATGTTAAATCAACACCCGAACACAAAGCCACAGCAGAACCGACATTTACACCTACTCCCGAGTCTGAGCAGATACCGATGTCCACACCTGTGGCAGATGAAGTTAAGGTGATAATTAATGGTAAAGCAAGCATAACATTGAAAAAAGACGGAACGCCAAATGTCTACGGCAATACCTTTAAAATCAAAGACGGTAAAATATATGTAGATACACTTGCCAGAGACTATATTCTATGTCACGAAATGGGCATGGAAAGGCGAATAGTTGAAGCGGGAGTCAGAGAATTATATTACTGTGGAGAATATGTATACAGATATATTGATGGGAATTTATGCAGAATGCCGAACGAAGGACCACAAAGCGGATTAATAGATAAGCAAGCTGGCTATATCTATAAATCGCTTTGGGAAGACTGTGGTGTCAAAGCATGGAATAATGGATATAATATGATTGATATACTTGAGACAGTTGGCGCAAATGTAAAATTTGATGAGACAGAAAGAACATTAATCATCAATTATGATGAAGATGATTTCATACCCAGAGTTGTATCTAACACTTCGCCAACATCTACACCTACTCCCAAGCCGGAGCAGACGCCGGCATCCGAAGAAGAGCCTTCCCAAAATACAAATGATGAGACAGGGAAAACAACGGCTCCCGCCGATAATTCAGCGGTAACTAAGCCTATAAACACCGAAACGCCGGTATCTACGGTAAACAATATAAACCTGAATAGTTATAAGCCGGTATTTACAGTAAACAATATAGACCTTAAATATTATGACAGAACAAAATATCCGCGTTCAGCATGTATGCCTGACTATTATTCGCATACATGTGGCTATTGGAACGAAGATGATGTTGCCGCATGTTATCAGGAAGCGGACGAAATATATGCAAAGCTCAAAGAAAAATGGGGCGACTCGTTAAATACTAAGTGGAGGTCGGCGAGCCATGTAGCAGAAGGTTTGGCAAGCAACAGGAAGATTGTTATGGATACGCTTGAAGACGATTGGTCTCCGGCTGCGCCGACAGTATGGTAAACGAAAACAACATTAAAGCCCCTCATCTTGAGTGGTTTATTTTCCGCTCAGCCGCGCTTTCGATGGCAATTATGAATATGTTTATTATCAAATAACAAACATATCATTATTAAATTTAAGAAAGGATGATAATTATGAAAAAATCAATTACAGCAACAGTGTTGTCAGCAATGATGGCTCTGTCATTAACATCGACAGTATTCGCAAAATCGACATTCAGCGACGTCCCTGCAACTCACTGGGCTAACGCGACAGTGGAAAAAGCGGTATCTGCAAAGCTTATAAACGGTTATGAAGACGGTACGTTTAAACCTGAAAATACAATGTCAAAAATTGAATTTTTAAGTATGTTGGATGATGAATTATCCTTATTCGCTACCGTGTATTTTCATGAAAACTTCGACCTTAATCCATATATGCAACCCGAATCTTTTGCTCATGAGGCTTTTCATAAAGGTTTGGTTTCACGATGGGGTTATGATGTACTCATTGATGTATACAGCACTTACATCATAGACGAAAGCTATGCAGGCACAAACTGGAACGAGTCCATAACACGCGCTGAAATTGCTAAAATTATAACGCGTCTCGAAAATGAGCGCCGCGTAGCGTGGAGAGCGGCGGTGTGTTACCGTGAGCCGCCAGTTTCGTATAAAAAACCGTGGATAGGCAGAGCTGCGGGCACAGCTGATGAAAATCTCAGCATGTTATATACTGTAGAGCACGGTTCGCTTGACGGTTATGAACTGCAGCCGTACTTCGCGGAGCTTATCAAGCGTGCTGATAACGAAACCCTTAATGCCGATACAAGCGAAATCGCAAAGCGTATCGCTGATTGGAACAGCATTCCAAAAGAGTATCAGCCATATGTGGCAAATATATACAGCAAAGGCTTTGTGAACGGCTATGAAGACGGTACGTTCAAAGCAAATAACACTGTAACTCGTGCTGAAGCTGTTGCGATATTGCTTAACTTCGTCGATTACCTTGAAAACGAACCCATTGACTACATTCACAGACCGACCAACGTACGTGTGGTGGAGGAACCCGACGGCTGGGCGTATCATGGTCATTACGATGAAGATAGCGAAGAATATCTGAAATTATGGAGAGAATTGCTTGAAAAGCAGTTAAAGGAAAAGAAATAACGAAACAGAGAAGCGCAAACCTGCGCACACAAATCACATAGCGAAAAATATCGATTTCGCAAATCGCGGAGTCGGTATTTTTTTGCGGCAAATCAAACTTCGATACACACACTGTCATGATAATCCAAAACGATGTTTTTCTATTTTTTCCTCATTTATCAAGGTTTTTTGAAAAAGATTCTAAATTTGTACTTGCATTATGTGTCGGAATAATGTATAATATATAAATAGTCAATGATAAGAACAAGGAGTCTAAATAAATGAAAGCGTTAGAATTAAGTAATACGACAAAAAAGAATATTGCTATTTGCGTAGGGAAGCCTTTTGAAAATATATCTTTAGCTCCTTCTGTTTGTAATATCATAAATTATGATAAGAAAATTGATACTCGAAAAATAGGGTGCGGTAATCCCTTGCTTGCAAGAAAAAAAAATCGGGACATGTCAGAGGTTAATGAGAAAATCGAAAGGATTAAGTAAAAATATGGGGCAGACTCAATATGGCAATGACGAAAGCACTAAGCAAAATATAGACGAACGGATTGATTATATATATAATACATATATAAATGTTATTGCGCCGTTTGTAATTCAGCTTGAAACATTAGATGGAGAATTCCCTGTTGAAATTTTAAATGAAATTCGTTCAATTTTCACACACTTTGCAAGGTGTCATACATCTTCTGAAGAGAAAGAAAAAGAAGATAATGTAACAAAAGCTGAACGTCATACTAAACGGGCAGTTTTAGACTGTTTTAAATATCTGTGTGTTTCATACGATGAACATTATAAAGCTTTTCTGGATATGTACAAAAATGTTGATTTATCTGATGTTAATGATGGTGAATTTATTATCGAATTAAGCAAGAAACGCACTTGTGCGGTTAACGATATACAACAAGCTCGCAAAGAAGAATTAAATGGACTGGATATTGAAGTGTTATTTCCTGAATTTGAAAAAGCATACAATTCATATGCTGCTGTGTATAATTTAATAAAAGAAAATACAGAAAAGATTGAGCGCATAAAACTTAAATCTGTGAAGAAGGAACGTTGGCGAAAAGTTTTGGACATATCAGGTATTGCAGGGACACTTTTCGGTATCATAGGCGTAATATTAACAATCATGACAATTACAACTAATACATAATTTCGGATTGACGATTATCCGAAAATGTGCAGTGAACAAGCGGTGAGAAAACTGCCCTGCATAAAGCTCCCCTTTTTGAGGGGCTTTATTTTTTTGTGGTAATACACAAACTCTTAATCACACTTTGGCACTTAGGGTATTTTCGACAAATCAATAAGACGTCAAATACGCCCCTTCAGAGCTTTAGAAACACATATTAGTAGAACAATACTTTACATCGGTACATTACCCAAACTTGGTTTGGGCGAGAGAATCAACGAAGCTAAAACAGAAAGGGGTGAAATAAATGGCAGACAATAAAAAAGATATATTTCATATAAGAATTGACAAGAAAATGGAACCCAAACTACGGGAACTGGCTGATTTAATAGGAACTTATCAGAGTACGACCATCAGACCAAGACAAGCTCTTGAAATTGTAATTGACCAAGAGCTAAAAGTATATAGACGCAAAATTGCGCGAAAATATATGAAAAACAGTTAAAATAAAAACATTTGTACCACTTATGGTTCAGTTATCGCAAGAATATCGCAAGTTTACCGCACAATTATCGCACAAAAATCCGTAATCCCATCATCTCAAAACCGTTTCCAAAAACGGTTTCGGGAGCAATTTTGAACGCGAAATTTACTCATTAGTACGGTCGCCCTAACGAGCAAAATGTGCCGGATAAAGCGTCTTGAAAAGTGTAAAAAAGAGCGTTCAAAAGCGAACGAAATCTGAGAAATTCATGTCTCATATGACGCTCGCAAAAGAGGAAAAAAAGTCAAACGTTTCTCTCCCAAACGGGAGAGATTTTTTTTATTTTCACGTTCTGAAAACGACCAAACTTTTTGAAAATTACCGTTCAAAACGAAGCGTAAAATTTCAAAATTACGATACTCAAACGAACGCAGATTTTCGAAATTTACGGTCAGAAAAAGAACGAACTTTTTTGAAATTTGCGTACCGAAAAGAACATAACTTTTCGAAAATTATGGTCAGAAAAAGAACGTAAATTCTTTCAAAAACAGAACTCAAAAACACGAAAATAAAATCGCAAAACAAACATTTCAGAAACAATAAAACGTTCCAAATCAGGAAAAAATGAAAAAGAAAAACGGACGTTTTTAAATCGAAATGAGAGAACAAAAACGCGATTTTGAATGACGATAAAATCGTCAAAACGAACCTAAAAATAATTTCAAACAATGCTCCCGTAAGTCGCGAAAAGAAATTAAAAACGGTTCGTTAATCACAAAAAATGCGTCTTCAAAAATGCGCTTTTCAGCGCGAAATTAAGACGCAAAATCAGGAAAAAATGCCGCACCTGCAATGTGAAAAAACTACTGTTCCGTCGTCCGAGACACACGAAAGTTACGGTGGTAACTTCCTGCGTCTGGACAGCTCCACAGTGGTTACCAATTTGGAAAATTAAAGTCAATGAACAAGGGGTCTCACAGCGAGGCGGTCACCACTGGTAACCATTGGTTACCACAAATTTCGGCACGTGGTTACCACCGTCAAATGCAGTAGCAGTGCGGCTTTCCGCTCCATTTGCCCTACTCGGGCGCAGTTTCGCGGTAAAACAGTGAAAGGGCATAAGAGGTTCTGACGCAGCTTCGTTCCGAAGTGCGCCCGGCATAGCCGGTAGAACCTTTACTGCGAAGCTCCGTTGGAGCTTCTTGCCCCTCACGCAATAGTGATTACGTTCGGGGTGCCCATGACGTCGCGAGCGACGTCCAAATCCGCGTATGATACGAAGTTCTGTTTTGATAAAAATATCAAAAACACAACTTCAAAATTCATTCATAACGGAACGCAATAAAAGACACAAAAGCGTCTTTTTATACTGTTCCTATTCATTCAAAAACAAAAAATATTACACGCGTCTTTATCGTCATTTTGACGATTTTATTTGAGCCGAATTTAGAAAAAATTAAACGGCTCTTTTTTGTCAAAAATGAAAAAACAGAAATGACTTTTTGCGAGTTTTCGCAAAAATATTTTTGTCAAAAATAATCGTAAAGTCATTTTTCAAAATGACTTTTTAAAACAAAATAAATCAAATTTTAGAACAGCTTAAATCAAATCTAAAACAAACTTTTCTAAAACAAAATAAATCAAATTTTTAAAACAAATTGATGTTGTCATAGAGGTGGGAAAAATTCATTTTATAATGAATTTATAATAAAGTTAAATGGCGGGTGCTGCAGCGTAAAATATATTCAAGAATGGAGGAAACAATTATGTTAAATCAAATTTCACTTATCGGAAGATTGACGAAAGAGCCGGAATTACAGACCGTAGGAGAAAAGCAAATATCAAAAGTTCGATTTATACTTGCGGTGGACAGACCTAAATATGGCGATACGAAGCCGCAGGCGGATTTTATACCTGTTACAGCTTGGAGAAGTACAGCGGAGTTTGTCGCTCGCAATTTTCATAAGGGTAAACAGGTATATATCGCAGGCAGATTACAGACGAATAACTGGGATGATGACAATGGTGTTAAACATTTTAGCTTTGAAATTGCCGCAAATGAGGTCGGCTTTGCCGACGCGCCGCAGAGAAACGGCGGACAGACCGCAAAATCTGATGCAGACGACTTCCCGTATAGCTTGGACTGCGATGCAGACGATTTGCCGTTCAATATATAACCGATTAAGCTCTTGTACTTTGGTACAGGAGCTTTTTTCTCGCGAAATCTAAAATATTAACTAAATATATTGATATTCTAATGTTAATTTGATATAATTGATATAGTGTTATAAATTTTATAAAACGGAGGACACGTTATGTTTTATCCTTATTGTACATTAAATGACGGAACAGAAGTTGTATATACGCCGATAATTCATATAAATAGCGAAGAGAGAATAGAAGTTCATTTCGCAAGACAAAGAGAAGATAACGGCAATTTTGACACTGCCTTCTGTACGCTGCCTTCACATAAATGGGTGGTGGGTACAGGCTTTAGCGACAAAGAAATTGCTGAGTTTGAAAAGATGCTGCAGGAAGACGAACAAGAAATATATCGACGTGCAAGAGAAGACGACAAAGATGATGACGATTTATATTATTGCGAAGATGAAGATTATGCCTAATTCATTCAGAGTTGAAAGTACCTGCGGCATAATACATCTTATGTGAAACTGATTTTTATGTATAGTCATTGACAATTTTAATATTTTGTGCTACAATATATCTGAAGATGTCAATACATCTCAACTTAAAACTAAATAGCGAAATATTCACGAGTATACATCCATAGGAACGGCAATCGGCAGCTATCAAGCTTCAGACCACATAAGCCCGTCCGGGAGATTAACAGATTGGCACCTGTTAGTCAAGGGATACAGCGCCTATACGCCGGCGAGAATATCATTTTAGATATTTGTACGCAATTATGCGGCATCGAGAGAGGCATCTCTACGAGCGGTGAAGAAACCAGTAGATTGATAATCAGTCTATTGATTTCTTCATCGCTGTTTTTTTGTCCAAAAATAGATAGCGATAAATATTATGTCAAAGCAGCAAGCTGTCGGGAGTGCTTCTGAAAGCCATTTATGAGAGAAACGATATATTCGTTGAAGGAGGGATTTGCTATGCAAAGAAGTATTCTGAAACTTGATAAGATTTCTGAAAATCGCTATCATACGGTCTTCAGAAATAATCACGGCAGAAAAATATATATCTGTCTGACTTATAAGAACAATGGATTTTTAATCACCGACTGTTATTACACGGACAGACCCGAGAGGAACGGAAAGAAATCCGTTCCCCTCAAATTCAAGACAACGCAATGCAGTTATGATAATTTACTCAATGTATTGGCTGACGAGCTTGACAAAAGATTTTTTGATATTGAATTTTCTGAAACCGAAAAAGACCTATCTGCTGATGAATATATCAAACAAAAAAATCAGCATAAGTCTAAACACAAATTTCTAATTCTCATAGAGGATGAATGTATTGTAAAAACAAGGCTTAAAAACCGCGTGTACAGATGTGTTTATCTTGAAATCAGCCGTAACGGTAACAAGGGTATTATTACAGATTGTCATTATTATGACAGGCATTATAAGCGTAATAACGCCTATATAACACCATCAGGACTGACAAGCATTACATTTGAGTTTAGTCTTGACAACATACTCAGAATCATCAATGATGAGCTTAATTGTGATTTTACGGACGTTATTATCACAAAAGACAGCTTTGGATTTGATAATACTTCCCTGCCAATTTGCGGCAGTATTTAGACAAGTTGTAGGTGCATAAAATATTATGCGTAGATTTATGAAAGGAGTTCATTAATTATGTCAGAATACACGGATTTAAAAAATCACACTTACAAAATTAATCAAAGCTCGCTTGCAAGCAATTCGCAGGCAGCGCAAAGCAAGGAGGAAATTATAGAAGCACTATATCGTATTTTCGATAAGAGATAATTACAGAAAAATCCCAACCCAAAAGGAGGTGGTAAGGATGGCGATTGCCCTTTACGGAAGGAAATCAGTGGAACGTGAAAATAGTATTTCTTGTGAAACGCAGATTGAATACTGTAAGGCTATGATTAAACCGGATGAAAAAAATGAAAAGATTGTTACCTTTATTGATAACGGTTACTCCGGCGGCAACGTTGACCGCGACGGATTTCAGAAAATGATGCGTCAGGTTGAGCGTGGGAAAATAAGCAAAATAATTGTTTACCGTCTTGATAGAATAAGCAGGTCATTATCAGATTTTGTCGGCATTTTGGAAACGCTGAAAAAATATAACGTCCAGTTTGTTTCCTCGCAGGAGTCGTTTGATACTTCAAGCCCATACGGTGAAATGATTGTAAAAATTCTCATGGTATTTGCGGAATTTGAGCGTCAGAGCATTATTGAGCGCGTTACGCAAGCATACGCGCACAGAAGCGAAATCGGCTTGTATATGGGCGGTCGCCGTCCTTACGGCTTTAATCTGAAGGACACTGTAATACATAATATCAAGACGAAGATGTACGAGCCTGTTCCGAAGGAAGTCGAGCAGATAAAATATATATTTGAAAATTACGCCGTACCAAATGTAACACTCCGCAGGCTTATGGATAACTTAATTCAAAATGGTATTTTACCTACTGAAGGAAGTTGGTCTACTGCCAAGCTCTCCAATATTATTAAAAATCCAATCTATGTAAAAGCGGATAATGATATATACGAATATTACACGAATAACAATGCAAAAATTATAAGCGATATAAACGCATTTGACGGCATACACGGCTTGCAGATATACGGCAAAACAAAACATACGGCTGATGATATGTCAGACATAAAGGTTATTGTTATGGCTCATGAGGGCATTGTAAATTCAGATGTATGGCTTAAATGTCAGAAAAAAATTGAGCGTAATAAGCAGATAGGTAACTCTATCAGCAATTCCACAAGCTGGATTGGCGGTAAAGTAGCCTGCAAGAAATGCGGCAGAACAATGACGGTTACGCGGGGCGGAAAGCATAAGGACGGAACGCAGACGCGGTATTTTAGCTGTACGGGCAAATCACATAACCGCGTGTGCAAAGGGACAAAGGTGACACTATATGCTGACAGCTTGGAGGATATGGTATATAATCTTATCTCAGAAAAACTCGAAACACTAAAAGGCTCGCGCAAAAAGGTTTCAACCGATAATTCCAATAAAATCAATCTGTTGAAAAACCGTATCAGCGAAATTAAGCTGTCGCAGGACAAACTTGTGAATATGCTTTTAAATGATGAATTTGATAAGGATATGATTGCTCTATTGAATGAAAAAGCTAAAAAGCTGTCTGAAGAGCGGCAGGAGCTTACCGAGCGGATTGAAACGCTTGAAAATGAGGAAAATGAAGTTATCAGCGTTATAAATCTGTCTAAAAAGTGGAAAACTGCAAACACGGAGGAACGCAAGGCGGTTTGTAATGTGCTGATACATAAAATATTCATAGACGAGAACGGTAATTGCGAGGTTGTGTGGAATATATAAGTAATCTATTGCTTTTGTATTTTGGATATGGTATAATATGTTCACGAAATGTGGGCATATTTTTATTATCGGGAGGTGAGATATATGGACTTTTTAATACTCAATGGAGATACTGTTGCTGCGGAATGGAAAAATAATAAGCTTAAAGTTTTAAATCACAATATGCTGCCGCTTTATTTAGATTTGACCGAAAATGTTCAAAAGTGGCTTGAAACACGCGCCATAGATTCTCACCGCGCAAATTCAAGGCTGTTAAAAAAGGCTTTACGTCTTACGGAGCGGGATGATATTGGTTCTGTTTTATCCGTAAACGCCGTTACAATTACTGATAATTATTGGATAAAGCCTATTGACAGCGACCTAAATTACAGCGATGTGCGTTTTAACAATGATTATTTTTCAAATCTTGCCTTAAACGGCAATTATGACAGCTTTACCAAAGCCGCAAACAGCAAAAACACAAGAACCCCCGAGCTTACCAACACAGGCAGCT
>CAYUSE010000004.1:0-44576 GCA_964447095.1 uncultured Lachnospiraceae bacterium
AGGTTGCAATAACGAAAAGTTTAGAATGGTATTATCGCTAATACCAAGCATAAGAGAGAGATAGACCACATAGAATATATTGTTGTTACATTGTTTAGTTTTGAGGGCACAAGCAAGATTTTTGCAAAGCAAAAATCGCTTGACATGCACACCGAAAGGTAGGTGTCATGAGAAACCCTGTCACATTCAAGAAGTGTGACACCCAACACGACAAAGTCGTGGAAGTCTGACCTACGGTCAGGCGTACGAAAATCTTTAAAAGATTTTCATACCGCTCGCGTTTGCAAGCAAACGCTTTCGGTGGCGATAGCAAGGAGGCCCCACCTGTTCCCATGCCGAACACAGAAGTTAAGCTCCTTAACGACGATGATACTTGGCGGGAGACTGCCCGGGAAAGTAGTAAGCTGCCGGAACTGAAGATACTGAAGATAACGACTGAGGTCGTTATCTTTGGTGTATTCAGAGAAAACTAAATATTCCTCTATAGCTCAGTTGGCAGAGCGCATGACTGTTAATCATGATGTCGCTGGTTCGAGCCCAGCTGGAGGAGCCAGTGAGAGGTACCTGAAATCGCATAACAATGCGGTTTCGGGTACTTTTTCTTTTATCTGAATTTCCGTTTGTCCGTTATCTGTCCGTTGTTTTTAAAAATTAATTGCTTCGGCAATAGCGTTTGTTGCAGTTGCCTGTACTTCCTGAAATGCGTGAGTGTAAATTGACAGCGTTGTTGTCGGTGAAGTGTGTCCAAGACAGCTTTGAACGGTTTTAACGTCAACACTTTGCGAAATCAGCATACTTGCATTTAAGTGCCTGAATTTATGCGGTGATACAAATCTCATTCCTGTCCGCTTGCAAAATTCCTCATAATACTTGTATGGCGAAGCCGGATCCATAGGCTTGCCATCTGCTTGTGTAAAGAGCCTGTCTGTCTCAATCCACTTTTCTTTGTACTGTTTTAGTAAATCAATAACTATGTCAGGCATTTTCAGACTTCTGAAACTTGTTTTTGTCTTTGGTGTGTCTGTGTAAATACCCTTTTCCTTAGTCCATTGAGATGTGCGTTTAACAGAAACAATGCCTCTTTCCCAATCAAAGTCTTTCCATTCAAGTCCGAGAAGTTCACCCCTGCGGAAGCCTGTATATAGTGCCAGCTTAAAGAATACAATATACTTGAAGTTGTAATCGGTTTCTTTATCAAACAAATTCATAAGCTGTCTGACCTCATCAAGAGTGTAAATTTCCACTTCTTTTTTATCAGAAGCAGGGAAGGTAACATTCCGACAAGGATTGTTTTGAAGCATTTGCATTTTGATTGCGTATTCAAAAATGCACGATACAAGCGATATATGTAATTTGATAGTCTTTGTTGATAGTGTCTTACCAGCCTTACCTTGTGAATTTTGGCACTTGTCCTTGTGCAGGTCGTTGATGAATTTCTGAATGTGTCGCGGTGTTATTTTATCCATTCTCAAATGTCCGATTGCCTTGTAAATTCTCGGTTCAAGACTTCGATAGCCGCGTATGGTCTGCGGTTTCATTTTGAGTTCTGCATATTCCTCAAACCATTTGTGTGCAAAGTCCTCAAACTTCATTGTCGCTACAATATGTCCGTTCATACACGCTTCCTCAAACATAACCGTCTGACGGTTAAGCTCTTTTTCAATTTGCTTCGCTGTCATTTTCTTATCGGGTTTCCAAGTCATTGACTGTTCGACTTGTTTTCCGTTTGTATCATAGCCACAGCTTACTCTGATTTGGTAGCTGTCGCCTCTTTGTCTAATGGTTGCCACTATATAAATCTCCTTTCTA
Organism: uncultured Lachnospiraceae bacterium; assembly: GCA_964447095.1. GTDB lineage: Bacteria > Bacillota > Clostridia > UBA1381 > UBA1381 > JALEPO01. Next base: position 1,810 of record CAYUSE010000004.1, read on the forward strand.
CGCTACGCAAAACTTTGTTTTGCTAAGCTACAGCTTGCAAGCAAGCTGTTCACCTTTCAATATTTATCTGTGACATACCCTCTGCTTGAATATATTATATATCTCATACAGAGGGTAGTCAAGAATTATTTATTTTGCAGTACTACATATCTTTTTCAAAGTATTTTAATAATACTGATTTATTGATTAGTATTTTACCCCGTTTGCCTGCGCCGCTTCTTATATATGGCAGCTTGTTTTGTGCTACAAGCTGTCTGATTGTATGCTCGGACAGCCCGCTGATTTCTTCTGTACATTCCTTTATAGTGAGTAATTGCGGTTTATCAGTGCTTTTTACTTGTGAAATAGTCATCTGTTCCTCAACGGGAATGTTGTCAATTAGCGATTTTATCTGAGAGAGTAGTTGTTGTTTTTCTTTTTGCGTCATTCCTATCCCTCCTTCGATTATTCGCCGTCTGACAAGTATATCCGCGTTACATCATCGCGGTGATGTCCGAGAAGCTTAGATACTTTTTTACGCGCAATAAAATCCGAGAAGCCTAACGATTTAAACTTTTCATATTGCTCGTGCGCAAACGTATGGCGAAGTCCGTGAAAAGTAATACAGTTATTCGTAAATTCTTTTCTGTGATACGCAATAAAGCACTGTAAGCGTTTCATTGCGAGATGTGTTTTGTCATCGGGTTTAACAAATAGCTTTTGACCGATAGGAGTTTCATTGAGTATATCCGTTAAAGAAATCCTGATTGATTCGTTAATCGGAACATATCTCGTAAGACCGCCCTTTCCCTTCACAAACAATTTGCCTGTTTCAAGCGCATTGTTCACATCGTTCGTATCAATCCTAAAACATTCCTCCAGACGTAGTCCGGCATAACGCGCAAGCGCTAAAATTGCAGTATAGTCCTTATGACCGTTTTCCATAGCCGTAGCCAACATTAAATTATACTCGTGGTCTGTCCATGTTCTGTCAACACCGCCGAATGTACGACATTTTAAGTCTAATTCATCATTAGTAGGCAATGCCGACCTCGTGTATGGCATATTGTCGTGGAAACATCGTATTGCTGCAAGCTCGGTTTTGATGGTTGACGCGGACAATCCCTTACATTGCATATACTCCACATATGCAAAAATATGCTTCTTTGAGATATTGGATAGCTTCTGCAAATTATATCTGTTTGCAAGAAATACCATAAACCTCCTGAACGCTTTAGCGTACCGTTCGCGCGTTTTAAAGCTGCCGACATTTAAATGGCGGAACAGCTTATTGAATTGTACTTCTAAATTTTTATATGTATTTGTCATATTAATCCTTTCCTCAAAATCGGCACAATAATACATGGAATTTGAGGTTGTTACCTCTGTATTTCCCGATATGAACTGACAAAGAACCGCATATTTACCATACTTGCGAGAGTATTTTCTGTCTCTGTCTCCATTTTGTATAGCCTATTGCTCGGTTAGTAATATTGCCGCAAATCTTGTTGTTTGGATAAAAAATCCTGCGGCAGCATCTACCTCTAAACTCAGGTGCTATTATGCCGATGCTGAAATATATCTTAGCGGAGATATATGTGTAGTATTTTCACAGCCGCCACTGTGTCGGATTACCGCCCTAACCCTGCAGATTTCAAAAGTATATGCATACAAATCTGTTGAAAACTTTGCATTATTCTGTTCTTTTTATTCGTGTATCGTGTGTGTCCGTACATCATTCCACAGAGCAGTATGAAATGTGCCGATAGGACGGTTAGTGTCCTTATTTTGGGAATTTGATTTCTTAGATTTAAAAGTTGATTTCATAAATTAAAATGTTTTAAGATAATAAAAAAATGCAGTCTACCCCTATAAAAGATAACTCTGCATTGTGTGTGTCCTAATATTAAATGTTTACTTCCTTAAATTTCCTTGTTTTAGCTCCTTATTATTCCTGTCTGTGAGCGCACTACTCCCATAGAAAACTATCTCACAAACCACTTTAACGTAACCATTTTAACCGTATACCATTTTATGGAAATATTCTAACACATAATTTCTAAAATTGCAATAGCAAAATTAAAAAATATTGCAAATTCAAATCTATTTTTGTTTTTCCTCCTTGCTCTTTCGTTATGGGCGCACTATCCCTACGGACAGAACTCACATAACCATTTTAACATTAACCATTTTAACTATTAACCATTTTCATGCTTATATTATATCTACGAAACAATAAAAATTCAATACCAAGAGAAAGAAAATGAGGCGTTTTTAGAAAATTAACTTTTTAATTTCTCAAATCAAGCTATACATCCAAAAATGATGATTACATAGTCTGAAAACATAGGGGGTCATGTGCATTTTTGATAAAATAACATCTGCAAATATTGTCGAAAAATACTGTCCATCCGGTGGACTGAGATTAACAAAATAAGGATTAAGAGCAATTTCAATATCATTGTTCAACGGTTGGACAAAAGTCTAAAAAAAGAGAAATATAGGACTCAGTCCGCCCGGCGGACTGAGAAATTGATTTTATGTCATTATATTATCTGTATAAGGTAATATTATATGATTAAGAAATCGGTTAAAAGTATAAAAGAGTATAAAACAATACCGCGCATAATTATCTATGCGCGGTATTTGTTAATCAATCTGAATATAGTTATTATTATCCGGAAGCCGTTTTTCTTCTTTTTTCGGAACGGTCAGTTTCAGTGTGCCGTTTTTAAAGCTTGCTTTGATTTCGTCTTGTGTTACAGCATCACCCACATAAAAGCTTCTGCTGCATGAGCCGTAATGACGTTCACGGCGGATATATCTGCCGTCATCATCTTTTTCGTCATTGCTGTAACCGGAGGTAGCGCTGATTGTCAGATACCCGTCCTTAAGCTCGGCTTTTACATTTTCTTTTTCAATTCCCGGCATGTCAACCGTTAGTTCGTAATTACTGCCTTTTTCCTTGACGTCTGTTTTCATTAAATCGGTTGTATGATGATTAAATTCTCCAAACGGAAAACCTCCGAAATCATCAAATAAGCCTCTTCCAAAAATGCTTGGTAACATAACTTATCTCTTCTTTCATAAAAGGTTGTCAAGTTTTTTTATGGCAAATTTGTATGTACTGTATGGTAAAAGAAGTATTATAAACAGGAATATATAGCCATGTAGATATAAAAGAATAAGATTGTATCATCAAACCTTAAGATTGTTTATATACAATTGTCAAAAAAAATACTAAAATAAAAATATGTACTAAGCAGTAAAAATATTAAAAAATGAGGAGGAAAGACAATGAAAATGATGGTATTAAAAAGATGGTGCGTAGTTGCTGTTATAATGACGATAACGGCTGCATCAGCATTGCCGGCGATGGCTACGGGTGGTGTTGCTGTATTAACGAATGAGGCAGAAACACTTTTAACGCTTGACGCGGGTGCAGTTCCAAATGACGGGGGGTGGTTTAAAACAGCAGCATCGGCGAGTAATACTATTACATTATCGACAGAAGTAACATCAGCAAAAGTTCAGGAAATGCCTGAGGTGACAAGTGGGAAAATCTGGGGAAACACTGGAAGAAGCGGTATACAAATGTATAAGCAATGGACAGGGGATACAATTCATTTTGGTCAGGAAGGAAAATATCATATTTCGTGGAAACAGTACGCAGCAAATTCCGAATCTTATAATGGCTCATGGGGAAGAGGAAGCTATCTTGCGCTGGTAAGAGGATACGGAACGAATGTTTTAGAAACGGTCAGAATAGGCTTTGATGACGCGTATGTTGAAACCGGAAACGATACCAATTCTGAGTATTATCCGGCAATATATTGTTATTCAACAAATACAGCAGCTGACAATAGCACGGCTGCAGGAAACATAAAGAAGACAGAGCCATACACAGAGAGAGCAGGGACTCCTATAACAAAAGGTGGATTTTATGTATGCGATGCATATATAACCACAGCGCAAACGGGAGATGATATCATAGAATTTAAATGTTATTTGTACGGCGAAAGTGAAGAAAATGCTATTACCGTAACAAATAAATTTGCTAATGGAAATACATATAAGGCATTAAGATTTTTCAACTACGGCTCGATTTATAATACGGATAAGCAGGGTATAACAGACATTAAAATTGAAAAAATAGCTGATGATGGCAATTACAACGCGCTTCGTCAGACAATGGCAGCTTTTAATCCTGAGTTCAGCCCTATTTCTTCACAGGAAGAACTTGATGCTGCTGCAGAGTACACAGCCGCTGACGGAGAAAGTCTTATATGGTCGTCAAATAATGAAAACATCATATCTGTTGAAAATGGCAGACCAACGCTAAAAAACGGTGCATCGGGCAAAATGTGTCTGACAGCTAAGCTGACAAAAGGCGAGGTATATGTTGAGAAGTCTTTCCCTGTAGAGGTTATTAAACCGCAGGAACCGTCTAAAATAATTCTTTCAGAGGATTTGACAGGTATGGAGGGTATGCAACTTAGCGGAATAGGAGAAGAAACCATCAAAGGCTGGGCGTCTGGGTATACCGAAAAGAACGGAAGTCTTGCGGGGTCTGAGATTATATCGACTATGCACGGAAATGCGGTTGCCGTAAAATCGGTAAAACCCGATGAAAATACAAATCCCGTTGTCGAATTCACAAGAAAACTTACTTCTGGTATTGATTTTGATATTGACCGTACATATTACATGACTTGGAATCAGATGATGGACAGCTACAACGGGGAATATAAAAGCCAGAGATTGCAGTTGCTTGGAAATACGCTTGAGGTTGACGGTGCAAAGACGGAAACTAATGGTACTCCTGTCGCAATATCGCCGATGTTTAATACGATGGGTGTATTAACAGAGAGCAATATCGGCAACAACAAATTTGACGGGGATTATTATCCGGCAAGATTATTTACAAAAAACGGCTCGAGAACAAAGTCAACACCTGTTTCGAACTTTGTTGCACAAAAGGGCAGAATGTATACTTTTGCGGTAAGAATAGATGCTTCCGAAACGGAAAAAGATATAATATCTATAAAAGCATATCCAACAGGAACCCCCGCCGTAACAGAATGGCAGCTTGTTGAGGATAGATGTCAAATAAGCGGTATTGCGGATACAGTCGGATTTTTTGCACAGCCATCAAGCGAGGACGCTTTCATTTTGTATTCCGATATTAAAATAGACAGCATAAGCAAGGCGGACGTCAAAGCATATGAAAAGGCAGAGGAAACTATAAAAACACGTTCAAAAGCCGAAGCGGTAAATGCAGTAGAAAGTTTACCTGTCAGCGGTGCGTGGAAAACGGAGCTTTTAAAGGAAACAGAAACCCAAAATGATTTGGTTATCGGTGCGGTAACATTCCTGCAGGACGACGTATTATATTTCGACACAGATGATACAGACGATACTGTAAAAACTGAAAAAATTTGTAATGTTATGACAACAAAATTTATAAAAGGTAAGGATGTCACAGCAAAGATTACGATTAACAATAATAAAGATATTCAGGAGGACTGCGTTGTTATTGCGGCTATGTATAATGACGAGGATAGATTAGTTGATGTCAATATAAGTGAGAGAACAAATATTCCGGCTAAAGATGCGGGAGAATATACTATGACGCTTAAAGGTGATGAAACAGGAGTGAAAGTAAAGTTGTTTGTTTTAAATAATCTTAGCTTAATACAGCCCCTGAGCAGTGTTATTTCGCTTGATTCCTTTGAATTGGTACAGTGAAGCATCTGATGAAGATAAAGTATTATGCAGATAGCTTGATTTTATACTGATGTATAGTAGCAGAATGGAGATTGATTTATGGCAAAGTTATGCAAAACTATATTTTTGATATTTGTATTGATGCTATTGACAGTTGTGACAAATGTCTGTGCAGTAGATTTTAAATGGCAAGTTGGCGATACAATTAGTCCGTCTTTTTGGGCAAATCAAGATATAGATGCAGAGCCTGGTACTTATTATGATGGTGAGAATTTTTATTTGATACATAGTACCGGTGAAGGTGCAACAAGGACCAGAGTGAATAACTGGAAATGTTATAAGGGGACGTCAATGGACGATTTGGCGGAAGTTAGTTCGTTTTCGGCAGACTTTGACCGTCCCCATGGTGATGACAGATATTGGCTTAGCGGTTTGTGGGTCGATGAAGAAACAGGCGTATGGTATACTACAGTTCATGATGAGTTTAATTATTTGAACACAACAGAAATAACGCAGCACGAACGATATATATTATATGCAAAGTCATATGATAAGGGGGCTACGTGGACGCTTTGCGATGTAATCATTTCTCCGGATGACCCTGCTCAAGCATCAAATGATAATTCTGGCAGGTATACGCCGTTTGGATGCGGTGACCAGAAAATGTTTGTTGATACTGAAGGCGGATATATCTATATTTATTATATGAAAATGTGGTCAGACACGAAAACGGGCTATATGTTTAAAACGTGTAATGCAGCGCGTTCTCCAATAAGTGAGAAAATGGCAGCGGGGTCGTGGCAGAAGTGGTATAACGGAAGGTGGTGTGAGGATGGACTCGGCGGACATGAAACCCCGCTGTTTTCTCCTCCGTGTACGGGAGTATATGTTGGATATAATACATATTTGGAACGATATATTGCTATAGGTATGCAAAAGGAATCGGATGAGCTGTTTATATCAACTTGTCAAAATATGGACGAACAAGATTGGTCTACACCAGAACGTTTTGCGGCAAATAGCTACAGCGGTTGGTATAATTGGTGTTTTGATACGGAAACTATGAGTCGTGATATAACAGGTAAAAGCTTTCGTCTGTACCGTGCATCGCATACATCAAAGCCATTATCTTATAATGATATTACTATTGATAGTGGTGAGTCATATTCAAACAAAAGTTATTACCCCGACTATTCATATTTACAAGGGAGAATTTATGCTCATAACAGTATAATGGAAATGATACCGGACTATGCTTACAGATGTGATTTTTCCGAAGGAAAGGATAATATGAGTACAGTGGGTACAACCGCAGATTTAAGTGTAGTAAGGCAGCAGAAAATGTTGCAGATTGAAACCACTGGGCAGACGTTTGTTATTGATAGCAATGCTCCGGATATGAGCAAGGGAGTTTTTGACTTTACTGCAATTGTAGATGACACGGAAGAGTTCGGAGCCGTTATGAATTATGACGAGAACGGAAATTATGAAATGCTCCGTTATAGCAAAGGAGTGTTTACATGGGAAACAAGGGATAACGAGCCGGTTATGCTTTTTAAGTCACGTTTGATATACGGTAAAGCATATTCGTTCAATATAAGGCTCAGCAATAATAAATTAGTTGTACAGATTGACCAGAATATTATGTTTGAAGGAGATGTATACGAATGCTCCGCAAAAGCCGGAAAATATGGGTTTCTGACTCAAAGCACATTGTGGGTTGATAATGTATCACGGTATGATGGTGTACAAGTGATTATTGACGGAGCCGAGTTCGCTATGGATTATAAGCCGGAAATCAAAGGAACAACCATTATGTTGCCTCTTGTAAGGCTGTCGCAGATTTTTGCGATGGAGGTAAAAACGGCAGATAATAATATAACAATTACTATCGGAAAAAAACAAGTAACAGCGGTATTGGGAAACAAGAGTATAAAAGTGGGTTCAGTCACATACACACTGCCGGAGGCACCATATATGTCCGACAATCAAGTTATGATACCTGCGCAGCTTTTAAATCGGTTAGGAATGACGGCGTCGGTAGATATTGATGATAAAACAGTAAATATAAGATCAAATAATCTGTTAAAAATCAAGCTGCAAAATATTGAACCATTACCGATAAAACAGCTCCGTAAAACAGGTAAAAACGGTATTGCCGACTATTTTGAAGATTACAAAACGGATTATATTACCGAAGGCGAGCTGATGTATAAAGACAATTCCGCATCAGCGCCTGCAAAACGTTTGATTTACAGACGCTTTGCAGACAAGACAGCAGAAAGGATATATCGGCTTGAAGAAAGAGATATAGCCTCTGTTGAACTTAAAGTTCTTGTCGCAGGAACAAATGTTAACAGATATATACAATGTTATGTGTCAGATGACGGAGAGACATGGACGAATATTCCTATGACCTCGTCAAATAAGTCAGCCGACTCCGCAACGGGTATGAATTATTATGATTTTAGCAATAAAAACATAGGTGCAGGATACAGGTATTTAAAAGTACAGCTTCTTGCCAAAGACTTAAATTGGTCAGCACAAATAGGATATGTCATAATAAATGGTGATATGGCGGCGATTGACGAGGCAGAAAAAGAAATTGTGCCTTCGGAATATGTCAAAGAAAATATAAATTTATTAAGCAGAACCTATAACGGCGCTGATATTAAATGGACAATACCGCAAAATCCTTATATTGATTCTGAAGGGAATTTAAAAACGATTCCGTCTTTGGGCGAAGGAGCTCAGAAAATAGACATAAGTGCTCAAATAACATATGGAGAAACAACAGACGTTCGTACCTTTACTGTTACTGTATCAGAACCTACAGGAAACATTGTAAAAGCTTTTACAGACTGTGAAGCAGGAACAAGGCTTAAGGACATAGAGGCAGAGCCTGACAGCGGTTGGAGCGGTAAATATTCAGTCAATATCGGCGACGCAGATGAAATGAAAGTTGTTTCAACACCGTATGGCAATATGCTTTCACTGGTATCGGGCGAGAAACGAGGCGTAAAAAATTATGAAATAAGCCGTGCTTTATCAAGAAAAATGGACTTTGACAGTGATAAAACCTATTATATTGTCTGGAATCAGAGAATGGACGGCTATGGTAATGTAAAGTATAGAAACCAACGCCTTGTATTATCAGGAGCGAATGTAAACAGTGAATCGGCAGAGATAGCAGGCATTGCTTCAATAAACAATCAGCTTACTGATAAAAACATAGAAAATAATGTTTTTGACAAGGATTATTTCCCTGTGTATATGATGCTTAAAGCAGGCAATGTTACAGATTATCCGACAATAAAGGAATTTTCTTTTGTTAAAGGTCAGATGTACACTATGGTAATAAGAATAGATGCCGTACATACAGGAAACGACCATATATATATGAAGGCATATCCTACAGGTACAGCGGCTCCGACGGAGTGGAACGCACACATTGAATGTGAAATTACAGGCAAAGCCGATACTGTCACTTTATATGGGATGAATGATACACCGACATCTGTCATTCAATATGGAAATTTTCAGGCAGACAGTATTGCCAAAGGAGATGAAACTGAGTATATAGGCACTGAGGCGGCAATCAGAGCAGGGAACAAAGCATTGGCAGAGGAGATGTTTGCAAGACTTGACGAAGGTGCTTGGAAAACGGTGATTCGTGACGAACTTGCCGGATTAAAAGATTTGAAAATTGGGGCGGTTACATTTAAGCAAGATGATATAAGAATATCAAAGCTTGAAAAAAACGGAAATATTGAAATAAGCGCCGAGGTGACAAACAATACTGACAGTACAAAAGAATGCTGTATGATAGCAGCATTGTATGACGGAAGCGAAATCAAGGGAATAGATATGTCACCTGCCGTTCAAATAGAAGGAAAAACATCAGAAGACTTTACCTTAATAATTGCCAATGACAAAGATTTAACAGATGAGGCATATATAAGGGTTTTCTTCTGGGATAACACAGAAGAAATGAACTCCGTTGCTACCCCAATGATGATTGATAAGACAATGATTGTACAAAAAAATGCCGGTTACATTAATGGCAATAGATTTTTAAGGAGTGAATAAAAACAAGAATGAAAAAGTTTATTTTAATGGTGATTTCAGCAATAATTGCCTTCAGCGCCGCAATACCGTATGTATTGGCTGAATCGGAGTCTGATTACAGTACATATCAAAATAATGTAGAGTTGTTGACTGCACTGGGGGTAATATCAAAAGATATTGATACTTCTAATATGAATGCAGCAGCACAGCGGGCATATTTAATAGATATGGCGATAGGCCTTAGAAATATACGGTCTATGACTGTTTCATCATCAGGATTTTCAGATGTTACTGATACGACCAAATGTGCCAATTCAATTAAAATTGCCGAAGCGATAGGCATAATAGACAAATCGGCTGACGGCTTGTTTCATCCGGATAGTCAGGTAAAAGAAATAGAGGCATATAAGGTTGTGCTGAACATTTTGGGTTATGCTCCGACCATTGTGAGTACAGCAAATAATGACGAATACCATAAGGCGGCAGCGATAGCTAATCTGTCAAGGAATATCATCACAGACAGTAACGGCTGTCTTACTATGGAGCAGCTTGTGCGTTTGTTTACAAATGCTTTGTCAGCAGAGGTAATGTATAGCTTTCAGGGAAACAGTTACGCTATAAACGGAACTACTGCTTTGGAGGAATTTAGTGAAATTTACAGCGGAACGGGTCATATAAGTTCAATATATGATATGAATACAAATGACGGCTATATTAAAAGGACTGATAAAATATATATTGACGGAGTAGAATATTTGTTTGATAAAAATACGTCAGTTGAGCAGTATTTGGGGTATGAGGTAAAATATTACTATAAAGAGCTTGACAATGATGAACTTGAGATAATTTATATGTCGCCCACAAAGAGAAATTCTTCCGTGACTATTGAGTATGGCAGTATTTACAGTTATGAGAATGGTGAACTTAAATATGACAACGGTAAAGAGAAAAAGGCAAGAATAGAAACTAATTTTGTAATTCTTAATGGTGTAAGTGAAGTTATAGGAAAGCAGAGTTTTGATTTTAACGGTTATGACGGAGGGTATATAAATCTTGTAGATAGCGACGGTAATGGCAAATATGATTTTATTAACATAGTAAAGTACAATAATTATTATGTAGAAAACACCAATGCGGAAAAGCATTTGATATATACCCAAAATTCCAATAAGCTTTCTCTTAATATTGACGATTACCCATCGGAAACTAATATTCTTATATGTGAAAAATACAGAAATATCATTTCCTTTGATGAGATAAAAAAAGGTGATATTTTAAGCGTTGCAAATAGTACAGATGGTTTGTATATAACAGTTTACCGCTCATCAAAGAAGATATCGGGTACAGTAAGTTCAATTTCGTATGATGAAAATAACGTAGATAATATAAAGATAGCTGATGCGGTATACTCTGTTACAAATCCGTCATTATCTTTCAGCACGGGCGGAGAGTATACGTTATATCTGGATTTTATGGATACGATTGCATATACGGACCATATAAGTAATGCCAATGAGGGACTTGCGTATCTGATAAATATGTATAAGAATGAAGCGGGAGATGTAGAATTTAAGCTGTATACAGATGAGGGAGAGTTCTTGTATGCGAAAGCGGCGTCTAAGATTAAAATAGGAAAAGCAAATTCAACAACAAAATGCTCAGCGGATGATTATAACAAGATGCAAAATATACTGTCGCCGACTGCAGACGTAGTAGGAAACGGCATTAATCAGCTTATCAGATATAAAAAGAATAAGGAGGGCGGACTTACATCTGTTATTGCAGCAACCAATGATGGAAGCGACAGTGAATTTTCTCTTGATTATGCTCCTACAGCGGGATATGTAAGAAGCGGAACCTATGTTGACGGAAGATATCGTATAAATTATGCTGCAACAACAGTGTTTCGTATTCCGGCAGACCTTCAAGATTACAGTAAATATTCAGTAACATCGGAAATGGATTCATCGGTAAATTATCAGGGATTAAAACTTTTTAATATTGATAAAGATACAAATGTTCCTGAAGCGGCAATGTTTTTTGTTGATTCTCAGACATATAAATCAACAGCTGTAACATATGGCGCCTTGGGAATAGTTGCGAACGTAAATGAAGCTTGGGATGATAATGAAGAAGAGCTTGTCACGAGTATAGATTTTATGATAAATGGAAAAAGCAATATAATTAACTATAAAGACGGAGAATTTTTAAAAAATGCTAACGGCGGCAATGCAGTAAATCCTAAGGAACTTAATATCGGCGATGTTTTGCAAGCATATATTGGGTCTGATGGAAAAATTGCAGCGTGCAGAGTTATATATACCCGCGATAACAAAGACAGCGGAACATATAAGCTTGCTGAGCCGTCAAGTATAGTTGACGATAATACTGTATTATACGGCACTGTTAAATATAGTGACGGCGAATACATGATACTTAGTGAAGCAAACGGTTTTGAGGCAATAGGCTCGCTTAGCGGCGCGAGAGTGTATATTTATGATACGGCAATTCGCAGGGAAGAAGACAGAGTAAGTATTGGAAGTGCAGACGATTTATTCAGGGAGCAGGAAACTGTGATAAAGAAAAGCGCTACAGGATATAACCAGATTGTAGTATATAAGTAAGGTGGAGACGTTATGAAAGATTTAAGAAAAAAATTTATTTGTACACTGACGGTTTTTGCTTTGTACGCTGCAGGTGTGCATATTACCATGCCCAATGTTGCTTATGCGGATACCGAAAAGATAATCGACCTTAATTTGTCGGATTTAAGCATAGGAGATACAGTTCCAAATTCGGTAGGTCTTGGGAACGGCAATACGAATAAGTTTCGTATAACAGAAGTTGACGAATCTGTTTCAAAAACGAAAAGGGCAGTAGAATATGTAAGTTCTGCGGGCGACAAAAACAATAACGCGGAAATTTATTTCAACATTCCTGAAATAAATACAACAAATGTTTCAGAACCGACCGATTATTACATAGACGTAAAGCTTATGCATTATCCCACCGGCAACAATATAGAGTCCGGAATGACAGTAAAATATGTATTTTACAATTCGGAAAACACAAGCAAGACAAGTGAACGTTTATTCTTTATGGGATTAGGAAGCTCGTCATTAAACGGAGAGATGGTTGTAAGAGCTAACGCAGGAGCAAAAGGCGGTTATGCAAAAGGATATGCTGAGCCTAACGAATGGTACAGACTTATATATGATATACATATTGAACCTGACGCGTCAAAGGATTGTGTCAATCTAAAAATGTACAAAGTTGGTGAAGATGAGCCGGAGGAATGGCAGACAACTCTGTCAAGCGGTGACTTTAATACGAATGGTACAAACTTTAACAATACAAAAAATATTGACCTTATCGGGTTTAAAGCATATAATTCGTTGATGAAATTTGCTGATTTATCGATATATAAGTATACCGACGAGGATTTGAATTTATATAACAGTGTAAAAGAAAATATCAGAAATGTTTCGGAAAAAATTCAAACGGGTGAGATGACATATGATGAAGTAATCGAGATTTCAGCACTTGTTCAAAGCGAGCTTGAACAGCTTGAAGGAATTACAAGAAATCTTGCGGAGGAAGAGTGGAACCCAGTATACAGTGATATTGAGTTAAGCAGAGAGAACATTCAAAAAGTACAGGATATTCTCCAGACGCTTGAGACTTCTCAGATTACAAAAGACAGTTATGAGGAACTCTATTCAATGCTTGAATCTGCCAGAGAATTGACTCAAAGCATTATATTTTATGACAAATCACAGGAGTTTTCAAACACATTAGATGAGCAGGAAGCATTATTTCTTGATTTTGCAATGAACCAATTTTCGGCAAACGAACATTTTGATTATACAGACGGGTATATGCTTGAAAATACCGTTGCCGACACAGATAATGGATGGACGTCAGGCTGGACAATAGAGAACGGTATATCTCAGATAAAAGACGGCGCACTTAATGTGTCAGGCAGCTTTGGAGCGTCAAGAACTCTGCTTAATCCTATAGTATACAGCATAGGACGTAAATATTATTTGGGCTGGAATATGAAAGCTGAAAGCGGAGCAGGAATGGATTTAGACGGAATAAAGGTAGGAGTTGCTGAAAAGGACGGGAAACTTTATCCGCAAATTAACGATAATCAGGGTACACAAGAACTTTTAAAAGGTAATGAATATAAATTTATTCTTGTAGCCGATACGGATAACTCACAATACGGTATGTATATTTACGGTGAGGGAATTCAACCGAAGAAAACCTATGATATTGTTTGCCCGATGGAGGATATGTCAGACATAGATAAATTGACGATATATAATACAAACGGCAGCGCCGAGTTTGATGATATTATATTGCAGATGTACAATGCCTTATATGGTCAAGATGCCTTTGAAAAGACGTTTGAAGCGTATAATGCGCCGTATTCGACCGATGAGGAAACAGAAAGTAAATCAATGCTTGCAAAATCCGCGGAGGAACTTGTAAATAAGCTGAATACAGGTATATTGAAAACATATCTCTCGTTCGTTTGCTCAATAACGGAACGAAACGTAACAGATACCATAGCAGAGCGTTTATTCGCCGCACTTGATAAGAAACTTACAGTTGAAAATTTTAATAGGGCGCAGGCGGTGATAAATGAATTTACAGATGAAACTATAAAGAAGGAATATCAAATAAAGCTTGACACCTATTATACAAAAATAAATTCCTCTGTGCCTGTTATTGAAAGCATAGGTATACAGGGCGTGTTAAAAAGCGGAAATGTTGTATCTGCTGTGATAAAGTCTATAGATGAAACAGGGAATGGTGCGAAGCCGATTATTGAATGGTATGTAGGCGGAAGAAAAGTCGGCGAAACAAACAGTCTGTATATAAAATCAGAATGGGCAGGTTCAAAGATTTATTGCGAAGCAACACCTGTAAATAATGTGGGAACGAAAGGTACTCCTGTAACAAGCACAAAAGGAACAATAGCGTCAGCAAACTCCGGCGGTGGTGGCGGAGGTTCTGGCGGCTCAAGAGGTTCCGGAGTGGTATCGCTTGGAAATGCAGGAATTGCTGTGGGCGGTGTGAGTTTTGTTGAAAATACACCATCGCCTGTGTATGAGCAGGACTATAAGATGGAAAAATTCGACGATGTAAGAGAGCATTGGGCAAAGGACGAGATTTATAAAGCGTTTGAAAAGGGAATAGTTGTCGGAGTAAGCGATAACAGCTTTGAACCGGAGCGTCCAATAACAAGAGCTGAATTTGTGAAAATGCTTTTTGAAGTCTTGAAAATGTCTGAATCTCAGGAGAATAACCTATATAAAGATGTTCAGAGAGACGCGTGGTATGCGCCGTACATCAATGCAGTATCGGAAGCAGGAATTGTTGAAGGCTCAGACGGATTTTTTAGACCTGCTGACACAATAAGCCGTCAGGAAACAGCGAAGATTATGGCATCAGCATATCAATTAAAAAATAATGTAGACATTGGAACTGAAAAAATAGATTACGCGGATATGGAAGAAATAAGTCTATGGGCAAAAGAATCTGTAAATATATGTGCAGAGCTTGGTCTTATGCAGGGGGTTGAGGATAATGTTTTCAGTCCGCTGACAGGAACCACACGCGCTCAGGCGGTAGTTATAATAATGCGCTTGGCAGATTTATTGGGATATTAGTATTTGTGCTGCCGTGTGTCGGTGGAAAGGAGAATTAAAATGCAATTAAAACGACAAAAAAATTTAATAAAGCCTGTTGGGGTTAAAAATAAATTTAAAAGTATTCTGCAAAATTACGACTTATATTTAATGCTTCTTCCGGGACTTATTTACTTAATTATATTCAAATATCTGCCAATGTATGGAATTACAATAGCTTTTAAAGATTTCAACTTATTTAAGGGAATTTCGGGAAGTGAATGGGTTGGATTGAAACATTTTAGAGAGCTTATGCAGTATAAGGATTTTTATAATGTTCTTCGCAATACGTTCCTTATAAGTATATTTAAGCTGATAATTACGTTTCCGTTACCTATTATTGTAGCGCTGATGCTTAATGAAATACGAAATATGGCATTTAAACGTAGCTTGCAGACAGTCATATATATACCGCACTTTCTTTCTTGGGTTGTAGTGGCAGGAATATTTACATCAATACTCTCGCCATCATCAGGACTATTAAATATGATTTTAGGGAAAATGGGCATAGAGCCAATACCGTTTATGATGTCGCCTAAATGGTTTAGAAGTGTGTTGGTTGCCACATCGGCTTGGAAAGAAACAGGATACAGTGCAGTTATATACATTGCGGCAATAGCCGGAATAGACCAGGAGCAGTACGAGGCTGCTCAGATAGATGGTGCCGGAAGATTGGCTCAAATCAGGCATATAACATTTCCGGGGATAGCTTCAACAATTGTACTTTTGTTGATTTTAAAATTGGGAAGAATTCTTGACGCGGGTACCGAACAGATTTTGATGATGTATAATCCTACCGTGTATGATGTAGGTGATGTTATAGGAACCTATGTATATCGTATAGGTATAGGAAAACAGCAGTATAGTACAACAACGGCAGTTGGTTTGTTTAACGGCGTTATAGGATTTATTCTTGTTATATCAGGTAACTTTATAAGCAAAAAATTGACAGATAAGAGTATTTGGTAAAGGAGATGAATGGATAATGAAAATAAAAAGAACAAAAGGAGATATTGCCGTAAGTGCTGTAGCCTATATTGTTATGTGTATTGCGGCAATAATCATTCTTGTCCCCTTTTTAAATATTATAGCCAAATGTTTCAGCGAAGATTGGGCAGTTGTATCCGGTAAGGTCGGGATATGGCCGGTAGGATTTCAGCTTAACAGTATAAAATATGTATTCAAGCAACAGCAGTTCTTGCAGTCTGCAGGCTTGTCCTTCGTTGTAACCATTATAGGAACGGTTATCGGAATATTCCTTACAGCTATGACAGCATATCCTCTTTCAAAAAAGCATTTGCCGGGAATTAAATTTTTGTTGGTAGTATTCGTATTTACAATGCTTTTCAACGGAGGGTTAATTCCCACATACCTTCTTATGAAACAACTGAAACTGTTGAATACATTTTGGGTGTTGCTTATACCGCTTTTGTTCAGCGTATACAATATGCTTATTGTAAAAAATTATTATGAAAGTATTCCCGAAAGCATAGAAGAATCTGCAAGAATTGACGGTGCGTCAAATTTTGTTATATTTATAAAAATAATTATGCCACTGTCAGTGCCTGTATATGCCACGATAATATTATTCATTGCGGTTGCATATTGGAATGATTATTTTAATCCGATGATGTATATTACAAAAAGTTCACTTAAACCTTTACAGCTATATTTGCGGGATATAATTGCGGAGGCAAGTGATTCTTTGAATTCAAATCGTGACGACAGCTGGATAGGAATGAGTACGGAGGGGATGAGGAGCGCTACGATATTGGCGTCAATTATACCGGTATTGTGTGTTTACCCGTTTGTGCAGAAATATTTTATAAAAGGCATTATGATAGGGTCTGTAAAAGGTTGATATAGAGGAGGGGATTTAATGGCAGAATTTGGAGAATTTATTAATAACGGAAAGGAATATTGCATAACGGATTATATGACGCCAAGACCGCTTATGAATTATATGTGGAATGATTGCTTTCTCTCGGGTGTGAATCATTTCGGCGGCGGTGATGGTAGTTATGTGGGCAGAACGGCAAGTTATATAGACCCTGACGGACGTGGCAGAGCGATACTTATAAATAACGGCAACCGCTATATTTATATAAAAGATATGGAGGATAACAGTATTTGGAATCCGGGCTGGTATCCTTCAAGGGGAGGTATACAGAATTATAGCTGCCGACACGGATTGGGATACTCAATAATAAGCGCATCGCATGGAGGAGTGGCGGCTGAGCTTACGGGATTCGTTCCGAAAAATGCACCGACAGAAATATGGCGTATTGAGATAAAAAATAATAATAATTATGAAAAGAATATAAAGGTGTATGCTTACACGGAATTTTCGCTTGAGGGATATAGTCGCTACAGTGAATACGACTCATATGTAAGTGCAAAGTATATTTCAAGTCATAATATGGTTTATGCGGAAAACAATGCGCAGGAACGTCCGCACAACTGTTTTAACGGATTTATTGCATCGGATGGAGAAGTCAGCGGGTATGAAACCTCTCAAAAACGTTTTATCGGATTGTATGGAGATATACACTGTCCTAAAACGGTTGAAGAAGGAAAATGTTCAAACCAACCATCGGCATGTGAAAGAATGTCGGGAGTTCTGGAGCATACACTGAAACTTGCACCGGGAGAAACGACGGTATTTAATATACTTATCGGAGCTGCCGACAGTGTTGAAAACGCAAAAAAATATACTGATACACTGTTTGGCAACGGTACGATAGATAAAGAATGGGAACAGATTAACAAGAGTAAGCGTGAAATGGCAGAAAGTATCGTTATTGATACGCCTGATTCCAAAATAAATTATTTTGTGAATGAATGGTTGAAGCAACAGGTTCAGTTATGTGCCGAGGTTGGTCGCTCAACGATGAAGGGATTCAGAGATCAGCTGCAAGACGCATGGGCAATAGCCTCGTTTAATCGACAAACAGCAAAAAAGAAAATTTTGGAAACTCTTGAAAATGTATATGCTGATGGCAGATGCGTAAGAGGCTGGATGCCTTTGGACAGTCATATTTATTCGGATGGTCCGGTATGGATTGCTCCTACTGTAAACGCATACATAAAAGAAACAGGAGACAGCAGTATCCTTGATGAAAAGGTTAAATACCTTGATAAAGAAAAGGATACCGTTTGGGAACACATGCTGACAACGGCACGGTATTCTTCGGACGATATAGGAGCGCATGGACTGGTTTTGGCCCATGATGGAGATTGGAATGATTCGCTCAACGGAATCGGTATAGGCGGAAAAGGCGAAAGTGTATGGACATCAATTGCTCTTTATCACGCTCTTAATAATATGGCAGAAATTGCGGAATTTATAAAAAAAGACAGAGAAGTTGTCCGTGAAATGAAGGAAAGGGCGCAGAAAATAAAAACAGCGGTGAACAAAAATGCGTGGGACGGCGAGTGGTATTTAGCGGCATTTAATGACCTCGGAGAAAAGGTGGGGAGTTGTGAGAATAACGAGGGAAAGATTTACCTTAATTCTCAGACGTGGGCGATAATAACAGGTATTGCGGATGATGGCAGGGCGAATAAATGTATTGCTTCAGTCGACAAATTTCTAAATTCGCCGTATGGCTTTTTAACTCTTGCACCGCCGTATACATCATACCATCCTGAAATAGGTCGCCTTACAGGTTTTATTCCGGGAATATGGGAAAATGCGGCGCCGTATTGTCACGGCGGAGCATTTAAGGTTGTAAGCGATTGTATTGCAGGTCGAGCAGATGAAGCATATGAGACTATACAGAGAATATTCCCTGACAGTAAAAGCAACCCGTCGGAATATTCGGGCTGTGAGCCATATGCCCTTACTAATATGTATTTTGGTCCTGATAATATAAATGCAGGAAAAACAACAGGCGCGTGGGTTACAGGAACGGCAGGCTGGATGTTCAGGGCAATTGTCGAATATATGTTGGGTTTTTATCCAGGATATGATACAATATCCATAAGACCATGTATTCCGACGCAATGGAAACAAGTGAGTATGGTACGTTCATACAGAGGAGATACTTATCATCTTGAAATAATAAGAACGGGAAGAGGATATGAGCTTGCTATGGACGGAGAACGAATAGAGGGTGATACTATTAAGATATGCTCTGATGGTAAGGCACACAGAATTGTTGTAAAATTGTAAATATTATAAAATGTATAAATATGAGGAGGAATTATTATGAATAAGAAATTGAATAGAGTATTGGCGTTGGGAATTACACTGACTATGGCTGTAGCAGCAACGGCAGGCTGCGCGGATAATGGGAAAAATACAGCGTCAAGTAAACCGACATTAAAATTTTTGATGAATAATGTAACAACAGACCCTAACACATATCCTGTCGCTCAAATGCTTGAGGAAAAGACAGGTTATAAGGTTGAATACGACCTTTTACCTGCAACAGACCCTGAGGAAAAGCTTAATCTTATTATAGCTTCTCAGACGCCGTATGACGGCATTCAGATTTTAAGCGCTTTAAAATCAAAGTATGTGGATTATGCAAAGCAGGGAGCTCTTATGGAACTTGACGATTTGATTGAACAATACGGTCCGAATATTAAGAAAATGCTTTCTGAAGAATCGTTGGAAGCGATGAAAGTAAACGGCAAAACGTATGGAATAGTTACTGCGAACAACAGAATATATGACGAAAACGGAAATCAAAAGCCTAATGGTATGAATACAATGCTTATGCTTCGTACGGATTTGATGAAAAAGGCGGGTGTTGATAAAATTCCTGAAACGGTTGATGAATTTACAGAATTATTGCGTGCGATAAAGAATAAAGGATTGGGTGTACCTCTTACCATCACAGCCACAGCTGAAATTCCAGGGTTGTATGGAGCATTTGGAGTGGTTCATGAATGGAATGAAGTTGATGGAAAGCTTGTAAACCGCGTTGAAGACCCTAAATATAAAGATTATTTGCTTTATGTAAAGAGTCTTTACGACGAGGGCTTATTAGATACAGAGTTTCCCACAAACAAGACAAATACCGTTCAAGAAAAATTTACAAGCGGAAAAGCGGCAATTATGCCAATGGCATATTATGACGCTGCAACGGTGATGGACTCCCTTAATGCAAATATAAGTGATGCCGAAATAGAGTATCTCCTTCCGTTAAAGGGCAAAGATGGTGAATGCGGATATACTACAGGCGGCACAGGCGGCGGTATAATAAATAGAATTATGGTAATTCCTGAGTCGGCAGAGCATCCTGAAGATATGATTAAATGGGTAAATGCAAAGCTTGAACCCGAGACTTTCAAAAATCTTGCAATTGGTGAAGAAGGCGTACATTTTGAGATTAAAGACGGAGAGTATTATCCGATTGCTCCTAAATTTTATGACGAGCGTTCAATTTCAAACGACTTCCTAACGGGTGTTGATGAGAAAAATTATCAGAAGTATTGGTTAGCACGTGTGAGAAAAGATGACAGAATTTACAACGCGTATCAGCAGCTTAATACAGGAGATAAGATATTATCAATGGCACGCAAGAGTCCGCTTTCAGATGCACCGATATTTGATGCTCAGCAAAACGAAACTGTTTTAAAGGGACTTGTAACAGATTATTCAATACAGGTGATTTCGGGAGCAGCATCAATTGACGATTACGACGCTTTCCTGAAAGAATGGAAAGCAAACGGAGGAGAAGCACTGACCAAAGAAGTGAATGAATGGTATGCTAACAATAAATAATGCTGTAAAAATTATATTGAATATATCCAGACACACTATTTAACGCTTTATCTGCCTGCGGTAAAGGCGTTGTGATTTCTATTTGTATGTTTGCGGGCAGAAAGGCTATGGTAAATTTTATGAAGAAAGTGAAATTCTTGGCATCATTGTCTGTGAGTTTGTGCTTGATGCTGTCGGGCGCGGCTTTTGCTGAAGATTTTTCGTGGACTGTAAGTGAAGATGTTGTGTCTCCGGAGTATTGGGCAGACCGTGATGCTGACGCAGAACCGGGTACATATTATGATGGAGAGTATTTCTGGATGATTTCAAGCACTGGTGAGTCGCAATCTGTCGATAAGGTTAATACATGGATAACATATCGCGGCACGTCTATGGATGACTTGGTTGAAGTCAGCAGGTTTAAGGCAGATTTTGAACAGCCGCACGGTGATGATCGTTACTGGCTTGTAGGACTTTGGGTAGATGAAGAAACGGGCAGATGGTATACTACCGTTCATGATGAGTTTAACTATTTCGGTTCAGATACTGCGGAACATGAAAGATATATTCTTTCTGCAACCTCTGATGACCACGGAAAGACATGGACGTTGGGGGATGTTATAGTTTCTTCATACGCACCGCTGGGTATATCCGGTGAAAATCCCGGAAGATACTATTCGTTTGGCGTCGGCGATCAAAAAATGTACACAGACACGAAAAACGGATATTTCTATATGTACTATATGGAGGCGTGGAGCGATCGTGAGAATAACTATCAATATAAAACCTATAATGTTGCACGGTCGCCCATAAGCGCTAAAATGGCGGCAGGTTCATGGAAGAAATTCTATAATGGAAAATGGGAGGAACCGGGAATAGGCGGTTTTAACACACCGTTATTCTGTATTCCGGGTACCGGCGTTTATGTTGCTTACAATACATATCTGGAAAGATATATGGCAATAGGAATGAAGAAAGAATCCAATGAGGCATTTATATGCACCTGTACAGACCTTGAGAAACAGGATTGGACAACACCGGAAAGACTTACCGAAAAGAAAATTTTGGGTTGGTATAATTGGGGCTGGGATAATGATACGTTAAGCCGTGATACCATCGGACAGACATTTCGTTTTTATCGTTCATCGCATACCAGTGGTCCGATTGAATATCGTACGATTACATTAAATAAAGATAAGCCGTCCGACCCCACATATTTCTATTCGGATTATTCAAGACTGAAAGGTAAGGTTCATGCGCACGGAGAAATGTTTGATATGATACCGACATACGCACATAGAGAAAATTTTTCGAAAGGAAATAAAGGCTGGTTGGTAAAAAGCGGCAGTGCCGATATGGAGGTATCTCAACAGCAGTTTTCTATGAAAATTACGAATACGGGTGAAGAAGCTGCAATAGTTGCCGATGATAATGCTCCGGATTTATCAAGCGGGATAATTGAGGCAACCGTTACTTTGGATAATTGCGAAGAATTTGGAATTATACTTGGATATAATGAAAACGGAAAATATTCTGTGCTTGACTATAACAAAGGCAAATTTACGCTTATAGACGAAAACGGTGCGGAAACAAAATTGTGTAAAAAGCGTCTGCTTTATAAAACAGATACGGCATATGATATATCCGTTACCTTCCGCCCAAGACATTTGATATTAAGAATAAACGAGAATGTTGTGTTTGACGGGGATGTTGACGGTCTTAATGAAATTAACGGAAAATATGCCTTTGTTGTAGATAAGGGATTAGTTATTGATAATATTGCGTATTATGACGGAATAAGCGTTAAAATAGACGATGTCCCGATAGGATTTGACGTAAAGCCGATGATTATAAACGACAGAACACTGGTTCCGATGCGTAAAATATTTGAACTTTTTGGGGCGGAGGTTACATGGGATGACGCAACAAGAAGTATAACAGCTGTAAAAGGTAATACAGAAATACATATGAGCGCAGATTCTGATATTGCATACATAAACGATGAGAAGCTTGCTCTTGATACAGGAGCGGTAGTTACAGACGGTAGAACGCTTGTTCCCTTGAGATTTATAAGTGAAACTTTGGGGGCGGACGTAAGTTGGGACGGAGATAATTCAACTGTAAATATATCGTCAAACGGTAATCTGGCTGTTGCACTTCAGACGATGAATCCGTATCCTGTTAATTATTATGACCCTGCGGCGGCAGTAGGTACTGTTGATTATCTTCTGGATTATGCGCAAACTCAGACAAATGTCGGAAGCTTTTCAACAAAAAAAGACACCAGTGAAGAATATGATATGAAAATGCGAATATACAGATTTAATCCGTCTGAACCGTCTGCAAGAATTTATCATATTGAGGACGCACCTATACAGGAAGTATCCATTATGGTTGCAACACAGACAACGGCCATTTCAAATTATATTAAATGCTATTTGTCCTCTGACGGTGAAAACTGGACAGAGCTTAAAATGAAGGCTGACAGTACAAAGTATGACACAACACGTTCAAATATGTACTATTCACAGTGCTCGCCTCAAAAAAAGATAAACGGTGAAAACCATTATTTTAAGATAGAATTGCAGCCTGTGGGTCAGAATTGGTCGTCGCAGATTTGTCGTGTGGATATAAATCGTACTCTCTATGAAAATATGAGCGATGATGTTGAACCAAATCAGATGTATGACAGATTTAACGATTATAGTAATATCCGTCAGATGAATGGCGAATGTTATATTGAAAAGGATAATAGGCGAGAATATAACTGTGCAAACCGCTTGTACAGAAAATCATCATCCAAAAGCGCAGAGCTTATTTATGAGAAAGAATCCGGTATAGAAAGCTTGCGTATTGAAACCTATACTGAGGGAATAAACGCAGAGGATTATTTTGAAGTATATTTGTCAGAGGACGGTTATTCATGGAGCAAAGAAACTATGGAGAAAGACATTCCGATGATGGATGAATCAAGAAATAATATGTATTTTTCCGCATTGAAGTTTTCGGATAAGGATTTGAGAAACAAGTATGTAAAAATTGTACTTAAAGGTGGATATGAAACATGGACAAATCAACTTGTTAATGTACAAATCAATCTCGGCACAGAGCGTCAGAGTGATGATGTATGATAATAATATGCTGGGGGTCATAGTATGAGCAAAATACTTCTTGTTGACGATGAACAAATAACAAAAGATGGTATAAGATTTTTTATAGAATCAAATCAATTCAATCTGGAAATCATTGCGGAGGCTGAAAATGGTAAAGAGGCTTTGGAGAAAATCGAAGAATTTAATCCGGATATTGTTGTAACGGACATAAAAATGCCTATTATGGACGGAGTGGAACTTGCACGTCATATAAAAGAGGAATATCCTCATATAAAGATAATATTTATATCCGGTTACGAAGATGTGAATTATTTGCATTCAGCGCTTAAAGTAGATGCAGTAGATTATATTCTAAAACCGGTAAGTCTTAAAGAGCTTAAAGCCGTATTTAGCCGTGTGAGCAGTGATATGGAGAATGAAAAAAGAAAAAAACAGTATATCTATGATATGGAGCGAAAAATGATGCAGAGCATGCCGCTTTTAAGACAGAGACTGTTTATGCTCATGATTAACAACTGGATAGATGACATTGATTCTATCAGAAATCAAATGGCTTTTCTTAACATCAAGTTTCCCAAAGAAGACAGATTATGTGTTGTGTGCATTTTAATAAATAATTATAAAGAAACAGTAAGCGATATGTCTTTGAGAGAAAGACAGTGTTTTGCATTTGCCGTATTGAATATTTTTCAGGAAACAATAGATAAATTTTTGAACGGATATACCTTTGAAAATATAATGGGTGAGTTTGTCGGAATATTGAGCTTTGACAAAGAAGATTATGAAAATGACCTTTTAGAACTGGCAACCGAAGTCAAAAGACATTTTCAAGAGGTCTTAGATCTTGATGTGACATTGTCAGTGGGTGAAGTTACAGACAGCATCAC
Source organism: uncultured Lachnospiraceae bacterium (assembly GCA_964447095.1). GTDB lineage: Bacteria > Bacillota > Clostridia > UBA1381 > UBA1381 > JALEPO01. The sequence continues at coordinate 26,996 of CAYUSE010000004.1, forward strand.
AACGCTTTCTGTATCATATACAACAGCAAAAATGTCTGCCATGAATAAAATGTTTCTTGATGAAAATACGAGTATTTTGGTAGATAGTATTCCAAATATAAATTATGATAGTATTGTACGTGAAAAAACATATGAGAAAATCACAGAAATGCTTAGAAATGCCCAGTCAAATGAGCTTTGCGAGCTTATCGGTACAATATTTGAACAACTGACAAATGGAGAATATAGCAGGCATTATAAATTTAATGTCTGTATACAACTGATAATGTGCGGAATAAGGTTTGCAAATGAAACGGACAAACATTCACAATCCATTGAATTATATGAATATCAATCACTGCAAAAACTTACAAAATCAAATGACCTCAAAGAAATGAAAGAAATTATTCTGAAATACTATTTATATATATGTAGCAGGATACAGGATAAACGTAATAAGAAGGTCAGCAATACCATAGATGAAATCAAAGGTATTATAGACAGACGTTATAGAGAAAATTTAAAAATTAATGACATTGCAGGAGAAGTGTTTTTATCACCAACATATATGTGTCTGATATTTAAAAAGGAAACAGGGATGACGATAAATGAGTATCTTACTCATGTGCGTATTGAGGAAGGGAAAAGGTTGCTTAAAGACCCTAAAATCAAGCGAAGTAATGTCGGGATAATGGTTGGTTATGAAAACCAGAGCTATTTTGCCAGAATTTTCAAGAGGTATGTGGGGTGTACTCCAAGTGAATATGGACAAGAAAATGACTAATAGTATAAAAAGAAAAATCAGAAAAGTTTTTGATACATTTATTGCAAAATATTTGTATAACGGTAAATTTGTGTTGTTTGTTACGATTATATGTATTATTGTTATGAGTATTGTGTTTGGGCAATGGCTGTATATCTCTGCAAAGGATATGCATGATAAGATAATTGGCGCAACACAGCAGACGCTTAAACAAATGGAAATAAATATATGTGCAACGATGGAACAGACGGAAGATATATCAAATATGATATTTAATAATTCATCAATTCAAGCATATTTAAATGAAGAGCATATATATGAAAACGATATAAGCAAGCGTCATGCAGAATATGAAGAATATGAAACGCTGAAAACATTCTTTAATAACATAAATAGCAATAAAGACGATGTTATCGGTATACGCCTGTACGTGGATAATGATAAGCAATATTCACACGAACACGATCTTTTTTTCTCGCAGGAGGATCTTGAGAGCGAGAATTGGTATGGCGATGTGGAGCAGGCAAATGGAAGAAGCATCTGGGTATCATCGCAGCTTAACGATGGTGTAACTATTTCGTGTGTAAGAATGCTCAAGAGTATGTCTGTTTATAACAAAGTAATCGGTGCTCTTGCGCTTGACCTGCCTCAAAAAAAGATTATGAATATTTTGGCTGATATAGATGGAAACAATGTTTATCTTATAGACGAAAACGGTATTATTATTGCTTCTCACGATATGAGTGCTGGAGGCACGGAGTTGGTAAAGTCTGAGGATATGTTAACAATAAATCAAAGTTCATCTGGATGGCAGAAATATAGAATAAACGGAATTGATGAATGTATTATCTATCAGAATGTAGACGGCACAAATTGGAAGCTTGCAGCGGTTATGCCGTGGTCAAGTATATCGTCACACCGTATTGCAATGAACAGTGTATCCATGATTACAATTGTTGTGATTTTGATTGTTGTTCTTACAATTCTTATTGTAGCCAATTGGTTTAGCTATAGTATACGTAAAAAAATCCGTGAGCTTGCGGCAAGGATACAGGCAGAGAATTCAGAGGATAACGTGCAGAAATATTCAAATGATATAGGAAAACTGCAAAGCGGAATAGATGATATGATACTCCAGATAAACAATACAATGCGAAAATATCAAGAGGCAAAGGATAAAGAGAACGAAGCACATATGAAAGCGCTGCAGGCGCAGATTAATCCGCATTTTTTGTATAATGTTCTTGATGCTATTAACTGGATGGCGGTCAAAATTAATGCGGAAGATATCTGCTTTATGGTAGATAATTTAGCGCAATATTTCAGATTAAGTCTTAATAATGGTAAAAATATTGTTACTGTTGCTGACGAGCTTGAATTATCAAGAATTTACCTTGAGATTCAGAACAGACGTTTTTCAAATTGTGTGACAACGATATATGATATTGACGAGGATATATATGATTATTTGATTCCGAAAATATCCTTACAGCCAATTATTGAAAATGCATTGATACACGGAATTAAAGAGAAAAAGGGATATACGGGACATATAGTCATATCAGGAAGAATAGAAGAAAATTATCTGATTATAGTAATTTCGGATGATGGAGTAGGTATGAGTGAAGAATGTCTTGAAAGCTGTATGAAATTTGCCTCCAATGCCGAAAAAAGTTATACGAAAAGTGGATACGGATTGTATAATGTAGACGAGCGAATCAAACTTTTTTCAAAGGATAACACCTGCGGTATTAGTATGAAATCGGTTTGGGGTGAAGGTACTGAGGTTACGATAAAAGCAATTGCAAAAAAAGAATCAAATCAGTAGGAGGAGTATAATGGAAAATAATTTTATAACATATGCACACAGAGGTGCGAGCGCGTATGCGCCTGACAACACACTTTGTTCGTTTTATCTGGGCTTGCTTCAGGGAGCGAACGGTATAGAAACCGATGTAAGAATGACAAAGGATAACGTGCTGGTACTGTTTCACGATGATTTACTTGATTGGCATACAAGCGGCAGAGGAAATGTTTGTGATTACACCTTAGAGGAGCTTAATCGGGTAAAGGTATATAAGGACGAGAAACATGATTTTTTTGACAGAATTATAACCTTTGAAGATTTTCTAAAACATTTTTATTTCAGAGGTATAACCTTTGCAATAGAAATAAAGCAGCGCGGAATTGTAAAAGCAACCATTGATATGCTTGAAAAATACAATATGCGCGATAAAACAATTGTGACGTCGTTTGACTTTGAAAATATAAGGGACGTAAAAGAATATATGTCTGAATACAGGGTCGGTTGGCTTATAGAAGAAGTTGGACAAAATGAAATTTCAAAATTGCATGAAATAAATGCATATCAGATATGTCCGATGGGTGAGAAACTAAAAAAGGAACAGGTTGATGCTCTGCATAAAGAAGGCTTTAACGTACGCGCGTGGGGAATATTTAATGAAGATATAATGAAATATGTGTATGATATCGGAGCTGATGGAATGACTGTAAATTTCCCTGATAAACTGCTTGAGTATATTGGAGAAAATCAATCCGAAAGGCGGTAAATAACAGTGAAAGAATATGACGTAATAATCGGCGGTGGCGGCACGGCGGGAGCAATAGCAGCCATTTCCGCAGGACGTATGGGATTGCGTACGCTTGTTGTAGAACAGCTTACGGCTTTGGGAGGAACGCAGACCTTTGGTCTTGTTACTCCGCTTATGGAACCGAGAGTTCCCGATGTTGAATTTATAAATTCTGCAATAGGCGAAGAAATTAGAAAAGAACTTGAAAGTTGCGGCAGCTGTGATTGGATGTGGTTTGACCCGTGTATGCTGAAAATTGTTTTAGAAAATAAAGTCCTTGATGCAGGAGCAGAGATTTTATATGAAACATCTGTTATCGGCGTTGATTGTGAAAATGGACAAATTAACAATATAATAATTTATAATAGCGATGGAATAGAAAAAATAAAAGCAAAACGGTATATAGATTGTACCGGCGATGCAGATATTGCAAAAATGGCAGGGGCTACAGTTATGTCAGGGAATAAGGATGGTATCAATCAATCGGCATCCTTAAGATTTGAAATGGCTAATGTGGATATCAACTTACTCGGTAAATATTTGAAGGATACCGGACAGGAAAAGGATTTTTCCTTGCCGAGAGTTCAGATAAATGCGCTGGACAAAGGTTTTTCGAAGGATATAAAGGTGAAAGCACTTAAGGCGTATGAACAAGGAAAGCTTGAGGAGCTTGAAACAACGCATCTTCAAATGTTTTCAGTTCCAGGAAGACCGGGAGCGATAAATTTCAATTCGCCAGAAACGGGTTCAGGTAAAAATATTTCATCTGCGAAGGAAAAAACAAAACGCATTATACAGGGGAGAAAGGCTATTATGCGTCTATGTGAATTCATGAAGACTCAAATACCTGGTTTTGAAAATGCGTACATAAGTGAGATAGCACCGATGCTCGGAATACGTGAATCGGAAAGAATAAAGGCAGTATATGAATACAGCTTTGAAGATATTGTCGAACATAGGAGATTTGACGATGCAATTTTAAAAAGCGCATATCCGATAGATGTGCACGGCGCGGCGAATGAAAGCGGTTATGATGTTAAGTATTCGGAATGCAAACCGTCGGAAGCTTATTTTGAATATCCATATCGAGGTTTAATACCGCAGGGTATAAAAAATTTACTTGTGTGCGGAAGGTGTGCGGGTGCAGATTTTTATTCGCAGTCGGCTCTCAGAGTTCAGTTTTCCTGTCAGGCTATGGGAGAGGCGGCGGGTATTGCCGCGAAGCTTTCGATAGAACAAAACAAAACTTTTTATGAGGTAGACGGAGTAAATGTCCGTCTTGAAATGAGAAAAAGAGGTTCAATGCTTTAATAAAACCGAATGAATGTGAGGAGAATGCAATTGTTTAGTGCGGCGGAATTTGTGTATATTATAAGGCTTGTGGCTGCTGCGATATGTGGGGCTTTAATTGGTTATGAACGTAAAAACCGTTCTAAAGCGGCAGGTATACGTACACATTGTGTAGTGGCATGTGCTTCTGCGCTTATGATGATATTATCTAAGTATGCATATTTGGATGTAATGGAAGTCTATGAAGGTTTTATGAAAATTGATCCTTCACGTGTTGCATCAGGAGTTGTCAGCGGTATAGGATTTCTTGGGGCAGGTATGATTTTTGTCAATAAGCAGACAGTTACGGGACTTACCACTGCGGCAGGAGTTTGGGCAACCTCTGGTATAGGAATGACAATAGGCGCAGGTATGTATATTGTCGGCGGAACGGCAACGCTAATTATATTATTTATACAGATTATTTTACATATGACACCTAAGTTGTTTGCAGCCCAGAACAAAAAGGAGGACAAAAAGATGGCAGATAGCAGTTTAGATTCATTGTTGCATGGCGAAATTATTGATATTTGCCCTTTAGAGATGGTATATAATAACGATAAAACAGTTTATACAATAACAATTGCTTTACCAAACAGCGGCATATCGGGAAAAGATGATGAAAGCGATTGTAATAAGGCATCAGTCTTAGATAAAATTTAATCGAAAAAGGAGAACAGGTATGGCATTTCCAGAGAATTTTTTATGGGGCGCGGCAACGGCAGCATATCAGATTGAGGGAGCGTGGAATGAAGATGGGAAAGGTCTTTCCGTATGGGACATCTTTTGTACAAAAGATGGTGCGATAAATGAGGGGCACAACGGCGAAACTGCATGTGACCATTATCACAGATACAAAGAGGATATAGCAATTATGAGTAAAATGGGACTTAAAGCCTATCGCTTTTCAGTATCATGGCCACGCATTATTCCGAATGGTATAGGAGAGATAAATCAGAAAGGTATAGATTTTTATAATAAGCTTATTGACGAATTGGTAAAAAAAGATATTGAGCCTGTTATGACAATGTATCACTGGGATTTGCCGGCAGAGCTTCATTACAAGGGCGGCTGGCTTAATCCTGAAATTACGGATTGGTTTGCGGAGTATGCGAGGGTAATTGCCGAAAACTTTTCTGATAGAGTGAAAAAAATCATAACTATAAATGAGCCATACTGCATTATCGGAAACGGCTATGTGGGAGGTGAACATGCACCGGGTATGAAACTGTCGCCTATGGAATATATAAAAGCCTCACATAATTTGAATATGGCGCACGGAAAGGCCGTGAAAGCGATAAGAAGATATGGCTCGAAGGACGTTCAAATTGGAATATCTCCCAATTTCCTGAACCTTTATCCTTATGATGAAAATAAGCAATTAGATGTTGATATGACAAGAGAGCGTATGTTCAGCGTTGAAGCCGATAATCCAAAACAGCTTATTGCAAAGGCGAATTGGTGGCTTGAACCGATTATAAGGGGAAAGTATCCTGATGGTGTGGAAATGTACAATGATATCATGCCGGAAAATTATAGTGAAGAGGCAAGGGAGATTGGCGGCACACTGGATTTTATATGCTTTAATCTGTATAGCGGCAATGCTGTTACAACAGATGAAAATGGCAATCAATCTTATGCTGGACATAAGCCAGGATATCCGAAAAATTCAATGAAATGGACAATAGATCCGGATTCACTCAAATGGACGGCAAAGTTTTTATATGAACGATATAATATGCCAATTTACGTAAGTGAAAATGGTATGGCATGTCACGATGCGGTATCGCTTGATGGCAAGGTGCACGACCCTAACAGAATAGATTATATAAACAGGTATTTGTTGAAACTTGAAGAGGCAATAAATGAAGGTGCGGACGTGAGAGGATATTTTTACTGGTCTTTTATGGACAATTTTGAGTGGGCGTATGGCTATGATGAACGCTTCGGACTGGTGTATGTAGACTATCAAACTCAAGAGCGTATCATAAAGGACAGTGGCTATTGGTATGCGGGTGTGATAGAAAGCAACGGAGAAAAATTAAGGCACATCAGCGGAATATGATATATTCAATACGGCAATATATCGCTGATCTCAGAATATACGGTTTTCTTGTTACCCCTAATAAGACCCTCTCTCCCTCTTATTATATACAATCGTATGTTCTGTGATGAACGATATATTAAAAAGGAGGATAAAAACAATGATTAAAAGGATATGTGCAATATTAGTGCTACTGACTTGTATACCTGTAACAGCATTTGCAGAAGAAAATCCGTGCGTGTTCTTTGCGCCGCAGAGCATGAACGAAACAAATGAAATAATTGTTCCGATTTATACAAAAAATCTGCCGCAGGACAATGACGGATTGTGCGGATGTGAGTTTCAGTTTGTGTATAATACGGAGCAGTTTGCGTTAAAAACAGACGAAAGCGGCAGACCGTTGTTAGGCACGAATGATACAATGCTTGTGCAGGATATAGATATAGTTGAAGCATCTGTAAGTGATGATATTGTATCGGTAAGCTATGTTGATTTCAGCGGTGAGAACAATGTGGTATTGCGTGATGGACCTCTGTTCTACTTCACGCTGATACCGAAAAGCTCTGATGCACTATGGAACTCGGACGACTATTATCCCTTGCGCTTTCTTGCAGGAAGCGTAAATCTGATTACGCTTGACAAAGAGAATTTCAGCCTGTCGGGAATGAGTGCGGAGGGAATAGACACATATGTGGGCGGCTATAATGCGTTTCCGGATTTTAAACCGCCGAAAATAGAGGATAAGATAGAATTTAAGGTGAATGATAAGGCGGTGTACGTAAACGGTGAAGCAAAAAAAACAGATGCTGCACCATATGTAAAGGACGAATTTATGATACCACTCCGACCACTTGCGGAGGTCTTGGGAAGGGAGCTTTATTGGGACGGAGAAACAAGCACGGTATCACTTTTTGAACCTTACACAAGTGTATATTTCAATATGAGAAACAATGATATATACATAAACGCAAAACAGAGAACAGAGCTACAAAAGCCTGAAATTATAAACGGCAGGACGTTTGTGCCGCTATCAACCATTCAATTGATTTTCGGAGAACGATTAAACATAGAAAATAACGGCGAAAGTGCATCGCTGGATTTTAATAACAATAACCAAAAGGAGGAGGAATAAAAAATGAAAAAAATATTATCGGGAATTTTGGCATTGACGCTTGCAGGAGCATTAACAATGCCTGCATTTGCGGCAGAGGTAGCAATTACTGCCACGAATGTAACGACAATAGTCGAAACAGAACCGGAAACTACAGTAGCGCCTGAATCATTAAAGGAGAATGCTACTGACGAGGAGAATATGCTTCGCATTTCACCGTCTACGCTTTTAAGAATTAAACTGCAGCTTGAGGGCGGCGATGCAGTTGGCAAGAACATGAGCTTTCTTGTAAATCAAAATCTTGCGGAGGGCGAAGCAATAAGCAAGGAAAAGATACAATTTATTGATGAAAAAACAATTGCAGAAGACGGTACTGTAACTATCCAATTCCGTCCGCGCTTAAATTCGCAGGTAGGTATTTATAATATGCGCGCAAACACAAAGGGCGCGACGATGTTCAGTAAATTCTATAAGACTGTCACAGACCAAATACAGCCGAGCTTGTCGAACGCGAGCAATACGCCGCAGGGCAAGGATATAGAAATTACGATAAGCGATTATACGGAAGCATGGAAAAACGCCAACAAGCTGTATAAGATTGACGGTGAAACAAAAGAACTAATCACTAATTATACTATTACCGCAGTTGATAGTACGGCTACGCTTAAAATTCCGACGGCGGCTTTTGGTAAAGGTGAGTATACTTTTTGTTTTATACCGAATACAGAGGGCAGCGCGTATAACCCGATTACGTTTGACGTTACTATAATAGGTGTAATAAAAGAATATACTGTTTCGTTCAGCGAGAGTGGCATTGAAAACATAAGCTTTGCTGAAAACGCAATTCCCGCAGGCGGAGTTACGCTTCCGACACCTGAAAAAACAGGTTATACCTTCGGCGGATGGTACAAAGAAGATACCTTCACAAATGCTGTCGCTTCGCCGATAACAGCAGCAAAGCTGGCGGATGTTTTCGGAGAGGGAACTTCAATTACGCTTTACGCAAAATGGACACCAGTGACATATACGATTACATATCATAATATGGACAACATAACAAATACAAATCCCATAAGCTATACTGTTGAAACTAATACAATCACTCTGACAGCTCCCGAAAAGACAGGTCATGATTTCGGCGGCTGGTACAGCGACAGTGAATTAACCGCAGAAGCAACAGGGATTGCACAGGGTTCGACGGGCGATAAGGAATTCTACGCAAAATGGACGCCGAAAACATATACAATTACATACAACAGTGACGGTGGAACAATTGTTGAAGAAAGCAAATACACAAGCTATACCTATGGAATAGGTATAATAAAGCTACCCGAACCGACAAAGGAAGGCTTCTATTTTATCGGCTGGTATGATAATGAACAGTTAAACGGCAATCCAGTATCGTCTGTAAAGGTAATTGATATAGGGAATAAGACATTCTGGGCTAAATGGAATGAAAATGCTCCGACAGAATATCAGATAACCTTTGTTGACTATGACGGAACAGAACTGAAAAAAGGTATGGTCAGTGTTGATGAAACGCCGAGCTGTGCAGAACCCGAAAGAGAGCCGGACGATAAATATACATATACTTTTAGCGGCTGGACTCCCGAAATAGAAGCGGTAAGCAAGAACGCAAGTTATAGAGCGACGTATACAAGCACGCCGAGAACATATACTGTAACCTATGAAAAGGATGGCGGAACAATTGCAGACGAGAATAATTACACAAGCTATACCTACGGAACAGCTTTGACGCTGCCTGTACCGACAAAGGACGGCTATGATTTTGACGGTTGGTACAGCGACAGTGAATTTACTGAAAAGGTAACGGAAATCGCAGATACCGCGACGGGCGACAAAACCGTTTATGCTAAATGGAATAGCACCGTAAATTATAAGCTGATAAGCACTGACGAGGAACACAGCACGGTTAAGGTTATAAAGCGTACAGGAGAGAGCGAGAGCGCATGGCTTATCGTTGCGACCTACACGGCAAACGGAAATCTTGTGAAGGCAACGATTAAGGATATTACAGCAATTCAAACTGGCGCTGACGGCGAAGATGTAACCGTTCCGAATGCATTTGAAGGCAATCATGAAAAAGTAAAGGTGTTTTTATGGAACAGCCTTTTAGATATGCAGCCAAGATGTGAGGAACTGCCGGTAAATAAATAATATTTATAAATTTACCTCTGCTGTCTATGCTGTATAGCGGCAGAGGTATTTGCATGAAAAGAGACAAAGAAGTGTATATAGGAATAGATTTAGGAGGCGCAAAGACCAATTGAGGAAATAGTTGAAGATATGGCAAATTTGTGCGTTGACATAGTAGACGGCGCAAACTGTTCAATAGCCGATATTGAAGCTGTTGGTGTTGGTTGTCAGGGAACGGTTGATAATAAAAACGGAATTGTTGCGTATGCGTGTAATCTGTGCATGCAGAATACGGAGTTGGGCTAATGCTTGAAAAGAAGCTCGGTAAGCCTGTAAACTTAGAAAATGACGCAAATGCGGGTGGCATTGAGTGCAAAGCTGCACAGATGATTATGGAGGAAGTTACTGATGTTAAAGAAAATCAAGGAATTTCAAAAACATCTTATTTTAGAGGAAAAGACTACGGCGACAGTTGATAAGTATGTTCACGATGTGACAGCATTTGTTAAATGGCTGGACGGACGCCGTATGAGTAAGGCCGCTGTACAGGAATATAAGCAGTGGATTAAAACAGATTATAAGGTTAAAAGTGTAAATTCCATACTGTCGTCATTAAACGCTTTTTTTCGTTGGATAAACCACCCTGAATATAGTGTAAAAAGTATAAAAATTCAGAGGAGTAATTTTATAGAGCCTAATAAAGACCTTACAAAAGAAGAATATGAGGCGCTGATACAGACTGCTTATGAAAAAAAGAAAATTCGGCTGTGTCTTTTAATACAGACTATTTGTGCGACGGGAATCCGTGTCTCAGAAGTAGTATTTATTACGGTAGAAGCAGTTAAAAAAGGTTTTGCAAGCATACAGTGTAAAGGGAAAAACAGAGTTGTTTTTATTCCGGATAATCTATGTGAAATGCTGATGATATATACAAGTGAAAAGAATATTAAAAATGGTCCTATATTTCTTACAAGTAACGGCAGACCGCTTAACAGAAGCAATATCTGGGCTGAAATGAAGTGTCTGTGTGAAAAAGCCGGAGTACAGTCAAGCAAGGTTTTTCCGCATAATTTAAGGCATTTGTTTGGAAAAACGTATTACACAACATATCAGGATATAGTGCGTCTTGCTGATATTCTCGGACATACAAATATAAATACGACGCGCATTTATACAGCGGAAAGCGGAGAGATACACAGAAGCCGTATTCAGGAGCTTAATCTTGTACGCAATATTTATGCTGAAGATACAAGATGATTTATATATGTTTTTGTGTTTAATGGGACTAAGTATTTATAACAGAATGATTTAATTTTATTATTACAGAGAGTATATCACAGAAATTTTGTCCGTTATTTGTCCGTTAATGTTACAAAAACTTAGGCAAAACGGTGATAAGATAAAAGAAATGAAATTGGCAAAATCGCATAACAGCGTAGGTTGCAGTAAGATATAAGATGATAAAATATCACTTAATCATAATTCGAGCCCAGCTGGAGGAGCCAAACAGAACAAATCCGAACTTTTCACTAATCGGTGATGGGTTCGGATTTTTGTTTTTGCTATAATTAAAAACGGTGGCTCGTGTTTTCTAAAGCAAAAATGGGATACATTTATAATGAAATATGTAAGGACATTTGAGGATTAAAAATAAATCCTTGAATGTCTTTTTTTGCGTGGAAAAGGGAATATTGATCTTATGGAAAGAGCAGAAAGGAGACCGTTGTCTCCTCAAACGTAAAGTTTCGCAAAAAGAGAACAAAATATTTTTATTGTTTCTTTTTCATAAAAATTTGATTTTGTAGTTTTTCTATGATATACTGTGATAAAAATATATCATAGGAGATTTTATACAGTGAACAATGATGAATATAGTGAATTAACGTATTCGAAAAAGTATTATGAAGAGAATAAATATAAAATATGCAATAGAACTCTAAATATATATCCATTTAAAGCCATGAAAAAAATTGAAAAAGCAATACCGCAAAAAGTGAAGAAGTATTTAAAACAATATCCGTGGGATTCTGCAATGGAAAAATATATGAAGAATGTTTTGTTTCGGAAAAATATTAGTATATCAAACGGATGTTATGATGATTGTTGTAGTGCTGCTATGGTAGCATATATGTATAGCATTTATAGGTGTGCGTTTATGGAATATGATTATGTTGAATCCTATACAAAGAAAATGATTAACATTTATATTATTTGCGCCATCAACATATATAATTTAACGAACAATATTTGCAAACAAAATAACCTCAGACGCATAGATGTTGATAATGAAGTATGGAATGACAAAATTTAAAGATTACAAGTTATGACTTAAATATAAGTATCAAAAAACTGCTGATGACTAATCATCAGCAGTTTTTATAAAATCTATTCCTCAACAATTACGCATCTGTTGTCGTTATCCCAATCGACCTTTGCACCGAGAATTTCGCCGATTGCTCGGATAGGCAGAAATGTTCTGTCGTTTTTCATCTGAACAGCGGCGTCAATTTCGCGGTCAGCGCCGTTTACTTTTATTGTATTGCTGCCTATTGTCATGCGGATTTCAGTATTACCTCGAGTTACAACGGCTGTTTTCGTGCTTTGCTCCCACTGTACATCGCAGCCGAGATTTTCCGATATAACTCTAACGGGCACATAGGTTCTGCTGTTATCAATAAACGGAGGAACATCTGAATTTGCATAGCTGCCGTTTATCTTTATTTTTATCGGATTTGCCGAGGTGTTAATTGTATATTTCTTTTCAGCAGCCACACTTCCGTTGCTTTCAACAACAGCTTTAAGTTCATGAGTGCCGTCTGATAAGCCGCTTAAATTAAGCTCGCATTTATATGGTATATTCTGCGAGCCGCCCGCCCATTTGCCGTCGATATAATAATCAACTTTTGGCTGACTGTTTCCGAAAACATGAGGATACGCATAAACTGTAAAGCTGCTGCCTGAAACGGACGCATTGTCAACTGATTTATACGTGAACTGCGGAGTGTTTTCATACTTGTTCTGAATGAAATGCGGAAGCTTTATAACCTCCTTATATTTTGACAGCAGTCCTGAATTTCCTGACAGGTCATAATAATTCTTTTCGCTGTCCATGTGCTTATTGAAATATGCTATAAGCTTAACCTGCGGATATACCATAGGTATATAGTTATACATTCTCTCCATCTCGCTTACAGCCCAATCTGTATGCGTTTCATTTATGCTTCCGTTCGTATGATAGGAAAGTCCGCATTCAGCAAGCATGATAGGCTTTCTGTCGCCGTAGGTATCAATAAAATGCTTGATAAGAAGAACGGGGTCTGCGCTGTCGCCGCTCTTAAAATATACTTCGTTGAATGTATCCTCTCCGTCCCAGCGTTTTGCTTCAAAATACTTATTGCAGTAAGCGGAAATACCTACCCAATCAACATATTCATCACCGGGATATAAATTATCCATATTCATATACCAGCTTGATGTGTGTCCCATACTCCATACGGTTGCGGCATTGTTTGTGCCGCGATGGATTTCGTCGGCAATTTTGCGGAATGCCTGTTTAAATTTGTCCGCATCTGGAGCGGCGCCCCATATATTCGCCTCCGCGCCTATACGCACATATACGGGAACATCGCTGTATTTCTTCAAAAAGCCTGTCACAGACGGCATAAATGAATTGTCGTTTATAATTTCATCAAGCTGATTTCCTTCGCGCGGGAAGTTCAGCGCAAATTCAACTGCCTGACCGTTTCTGCGCGCTTTTTCCATGATTTGGTCTTCCCAGTTATCAAAGGAATGACCGTATTCATGGTACAGCAAAATCATTGATTCGCCGTCTTCCATGTGGGAGTCGCTTGTTTGACCGACAAGCGTTCCGTATTTAGGCTCATTTTTAGCTCCGTAATACTTTACGGGAGAAGTAGTTTCCGTAAATACCTTTACATCCGATGAGAACTGCAAAGCCTTTGCGTCGGCTATTTTTACGCCGTCCTCCCAGCCTCGGTATTCGCCGTAGGGTATATATTCTTTAAAGCATCTTGCCGCATTGTCATATTGTCCTATTCTCTCATAAGCGTTTCCAACCTCGTAAAGACGTGAACCCATAACGTCCGCAGTCTGTTCGTTGAGCGGCTCGTTTCGGATAATTCCGAGTACTTGTTCGCCGTATTTTATGGTGTCCTGCGCATTTTTTGCATCAACCGCAGCTTCATACGCGTTGTTCGGAGACCAGAAGGTTCCGGGAAAATCATAAGCGTGAACTGCGGGCGTAAACATCATTGCTGCAATAATGCCTGCCATGATTTTTGTAAGTTGTTTTCTTTTTTTCATATTCTTTGTTCCTTTCTGCATTTGTATGCCATATATAATATTATCATATACGGGAAAATTAGTCAAGCTATGGTATCTGCTTTTAATATGAGGCAATCATTTTGCTCATACATCTTGACATCTATTGACAAATTTTATATAATAAAATAGATATGATATTGTTTTAATTTTGATTTGATGAAGGGAGTTAACAAATATAATTATGAAATCAATGGGTGTAAATGAAATTCGTGAAAAGTTTCTGAGCTTTTTTGAATCAAAAGGATGTTTAAGACTTGGCAGTTTTCCGCTTATTCCGAAAAATGACGCGAGTCTTTTGCTTATCAATTCGGGAATGGCGCCGATGAAGCCGTGGTTCCAGAATCCTGAGACGGCTCCGAAACGACGCGTTACAACATGCCAGAAGTGCATAAGGACGGGCGATATTGAAAATGTCGGAAAAACGGCGCGTCATGGTACATTTTTTGAAATGCTCGGAAATTTCTCTTTCGGTGATTATTTTAAGCATGAGGCTACTGCGTGGGCATGGGAGTTCTTTACAAAGGTAATGGAAATTCCCAAGGAAAAGCTTTGGATTTCCGTTTATGAGGAGGACGACGAGGCAAAGGAAATTTGGATAAATGAAGTCGGCGTTGACCCATCTCATATTGTAAAGCTCGGCAAGGAGGATAACTTCTGGGAGCACGGCACAGGTCCGTGCGGACCTTGCTCGGAGATTTATTTTGACCGCGGGGAAGAATACGGCTGCGGAAGCCCGACCTGCGGCGTGGGCTGTGACTGCGACCGCTTTATGGAGGTCTGGAATTTGGTGTTCACTCAGTTTGATAAGGATGAGGACGGCAATTATAATCCTCTCCCAAACCCGAATATTGATACCGGTATGGGACTTGAAAGACTTGCGGTTGTTATGCAGGGCGTGGATAATCTTTTTGAGGTTGACACCGTGCAGGACGTAATGAAGCATATATGCCGTATTGCAAATCTTGAATATAAAAAGGACGACAAAAAGGATGTTTCGCTTCGTGTTATAACCGACCACATCAGAAGCACGGTCATGATGGTCAGTGATGGCGTTATTCCGTCAAACGAGGGCAGAGGTTATTTTTTGATACGTCTTTTAAGACGCGCGGCGCGTCACGGAAAGCTTTTGAATATCAACAAGCAGTTCCTTTTTGAGGTTGCCGACACGGTTATCAATTGTTCAAAGGACGCTTATCCCGAGCTTGAGGAAAAACGTGATTATATTAAAAAGATTATCCAAAAAGAAGAGGAGCGTTTTGATGCAACGATTGATAACGGTCTTGTAGTGCTTAACGGCTATATTGAGGATGCAAAGAAAAACGGCAAAAAGGCTCTTACGGGTGAAGAGGCGTTCAAGCTTCACGATACCTACGGTTTCCCGCTTGATTTGACGATTGAAATGGCAGAGGAGCAGGGGCTTGAGGTTGACACGGACGGCTTCAATAAAGCAATGCAGGAACAGAAGGAAGCAGCGCGTAACGCCCGTGAGGACGGTTCATCATGGGACGGCGACGAGATTTATGAATTTGACGCAGAACCAACCGTATTCGTTGGCTATGATACACTTGAATGTGAAGCGAAGGTAGTCGGCATTGTAGTTGAGGATGAAGGCGTTTGCGATGAGATAATTGAAAATCAGAACGGATTTATTGTAACGGATAAAACGCCGTTTTATGCTGAAATGGGCGGTCAGACGGGAGATGTCGGAGCAATTTCTGTAAACGGTAAATCTGCGGCAGTTGTAAATACAACAAAAACTGCTGACGGATATTATCTGCATGAGGTTATGGTGCAGCTTGCGCCGATAAAGGTCGGCGATACTGTAACAATGGCGGTTGATAAAGCTCACAGAATGTCAGTCTGCCGTAACCATACAGCGACACATATTTTGGATAAAGCGCTCCGTGATGTTCTCGGTTCGCATGTTGCTCAGGCAGGCTCGCTTGTCGAGGCAGACAGACTTCGTTTTGACTTCTCGCATTTTGAAGCTATGACGCCGGAGCAGATAAAAGAAACAGAAAGAATTGTAAACCGGAAAATTCTTGAAAGCATAGATGTAACTGTTCAGGAGCTTCCGATTGAAGAAGCTAAGAAGCTCGGTGCAATAGCATTGTTCGGTGAAAAGTACGGCGATGTGGTACGCGTTGTGTCAGTAGGTGATTACAGCGTTGAATTTTGCGGAGGTACTCACCTTACAAACAGTGCACAGTGCGGACTGTTTAAGATTATTTCCGAGGGCGGAGTTGCCGCGGGCGTAAGACGTATCGAGGCTATAACAGGTCAGGGAGTGCTTGACTATATTGCAAACAATGATAAGCTGATAGCTGATACGGCGGCGGCATTAAAGACAAATTTGCTGAATGAAATAGATAAAAAAGCCACAAGCGTTATGGCTGAAAACCGTGACCTTGAAAAACAGATTGACGGCTTTAAGGAAAAAATGGCGGCGGCAAAGGTAAATAATATTATGGCGGGTATTAAGCATATCGGCGATATTAACCTGCTCACTGCGCAGGTTGACGGAATGGGTTCGGACGAAATGAAGTCAATGGCGGATAAGGTAAAAGCGGAGGTCGAAAACAGCGTGGCGGTTATGGGCGCGCTCACGGACGGAAAGATTACATTTGTCGCAATGGCTTCAAAGGACGCTGTAAAGAAGGGCGTACACTGCGGAAATATCATTAAGGAAATCACTGCAATCGCAGGCGGACGCGGCGGCGGAAAGCCTGATATGGCGCAGGGAGGCGGTCAGGACGCATCCAAGATTGATGACGCGCTGGCAAGAGTTGATGAAATAGTTGCAGAACAGACAAAATAAAATTATAAATAATTAAAAGGCTGTCTTATGACAGCCTTTTAATGTATGTGTTTGTCGGTAATATAAAGTCAATATACAGTTCAGAGTGTTATTGGCATTGGATTAGCCAGCGGTTTCATGCTGTCAAGGGAATTCCAGATAAATACCTTAACACTTCCGTTTTGCGGCTTCTCCAAATCAATTGATTTTTCTCCGCCGCCGTTAATGTCCTCAAATTTAACCTGCGTCAGCACACCATGCTCGTCATACGCCGCCGCGATAAGCTTTGCGCCGATATTCTCGCCGTCAAATTTAACGTTTAGCTTATTGTCGCTGCCAAATTCCGCTGATTTTATCGTGTACGGATAATCCGATGGAGCAGTAGTCGGCGTTGTTGTCGGTGTTGTTGTCGGCTTTGAAGTCGGCTTAATCGGAGTTGTATTTTTCTTATAGCTTGCTATTAAGT
>CAYUSE010000005.1:0-31865 GCA_964447095.1 uncultured Lachnospiraceae bacterium
AAATCACGATTTTCTGGAAGATTATGCTGCCGCTTTCAAAGGCTGCTCTTGCGACAGTCGGTCTTTTCTACGGCGTTTATATGTGGAACTCATGGTTCAATTCGATGCTGTATTTGCAGTCGGATACAAAGTTCCCTCTGCAGCTTATCATAAGACAGATTATTATGCAGAACCAGATGGCGGCGGAGCTTGCCGCAATGGGCGATACGTCGATGATGACGGAGCAGACAACAAACTCGGTAAGCTTAAAATATGCAACGCTGTTCTTGTCGATACTTCCGATGCTTGCGGTATATCCGTTTATACAGAAGTATTTTGTTAAGGGCGTAATGGTAGGCTCTGTAAAGGGTTAATGATAAAATAAAATTAAAAGGAGAGAAAAAGAAATGAAATTAAACAAAATAATCGCAATGAGTCTTGCGGCGGCTCTTACTGTTCCCATGATAGCTTCATGCGGACAGAAGGATGTTGAAGTTGACGAAAACGGCAACAAGATATACACATATAATTTTAATATGTACACGCAGGACGATAACGAGTATCCGCAGACAAACGATACTCAGTTTGACAATATGCTGAAGGAAAAATTCGGCATAGTGTTTAACTACGACAGAATTCCCAGAACTGATTGGGAAACAAAGACAAACACATATTTTGCTACAGGTGACGCTCCCGATATTACAATCGGCGGTAAGGAAATGAACTATAAGCCATGGGCAAACGAGGGTTATCTTGCTCCTATTGACTATAAAAAGCTTCCGAATTGGTGCGCGCTTTGGGGCGAGGATTTAGATAAGGTTGTATCTCTTGCGTCAAACTCAGACGGCAATCTTTATTATCTGCCGACAGTTCGTCAGGAGAAGGTTCAGATGTGCTGGGATTACAGACAGGATATATTTGACGAGCTTAACCTTGAGTTCCCGAAGACGACAGATGAATTGTTAGAGGTTTGCAAGAAGATTAAGGAAAAATATCCCGATAGCGTAATTATTTCGTCAAACGGACAAAAGAAGAGCTCGCTTACAGGATTTTTCCAGGCATTCTGGATTCCTGAGCTTATTTTGCAGACACAGTCATGCATCGATCCGGTTACAAACGAATTTGTTCCTTATGCTATGGCTTCAGACAATGCAAGAGAAATGTATAAGTTTATCAACACTCTTTATAAAGAGGGCTTGATTGACAAAGAAATTCTTTCAATAGAAAAGGATAATTTCTATACAAGATGTTCACAGAACAGCGCGTTTATCACATACAACTATGTTTATAATGTTGACACATTTAACAACAAGACAAACGTAAACGGTATGACAGGCGCAAACTGGGTATGGGCAAAGAACATGATTACAGCTTATCCCGATAAGGGTACTATCTATAAAAAGGACCCTGCATATTCAAACTGGGGACCTGCATTCAGCGCAGAATTGGGCGCCGATCCCGAAAAGTTTGATGCAGTTCTTAAGTATTATGACTGGTGCGCTTCTGAAGAAGGTCAGCTATATACATCCTACGGTATAGAGGGCGAAAGCTATAACATGGTTGACGGTAAGCCCGAGGTTGCAGACGGCTGGTATCATGAAAAGACAAATCCGAAGGGCAATAAGATAAATAAAGAATTCGGTACTTTGACATATACTTTCATTAAGCATCCTAAGTTGTTCCAGGAGCTTCGCGGAAATCAAATAGATGAATTATATGATGCATACATGGCAAATGATAAGTATTACTACTTTGATGAATTCCCGATGAGATATACGGACGAGGAGGAAAGCAGATATACTGACCTTGAAACGGCCCTTAACTCAAAGCGTGACGAGTATATGGCAAGATTTTTCATCGGCGAAAGCGATCCTAACAATGATGCTGATTGGCAGGCATATATTGATGACCTGAAGAAGATAGGTCTTGAGGAATTTGAAGAGCTTCAAAAGACAGTTTATGAAAGAACAAAGGCTGAGGTTGGAGCATAATTAAGTTAATTTTACAAACATACGAGCCGGGGATTAAGATTTAATACTCGGCTCGGCGTGTTTATCACAAAGCCCGCATTCGGCGGGCGCTGAATGAGGTTGTGTGATAAGCACGCGCGCAAGCAAATAAAAAAGCGAGGTTATTTATATGAATAAGAAGATTGTTCGAGCAGTTTCGTCATTGGTTACGGCGGCAATGCTGTTTTCGGCAATTCCGAGCGCTATTGCCGAAGGAACCGAACAAAGTGTACCGATGACTGAAATATCGGAAAATGCAGCAGAGGCGGCAAACCAGACTGATAACACAGAGGTATCGGCTGATGCCGGCGATACGGAAATGGAGCTTTTTGCCGACAGTGAAAATTCAGAAAGCTTTTTCTTTAAAGCCGACGATTTGGAAAACGGAGATTATACTTCTAATTTTAAATCGGGCAGGCTGAGTTTTGTCTTTACAAAAAACAAGGCTGCAAGTGTTTCGGCAAGCAGCAAAACTGTATTGGGAGAAAAGTTTGCAAAAACGATAAAGCTTAACGGCGCTGCAAATATGGAATTTGACACAAGCAACGGAGGTACGCTGACTATTTATGCCGCGAGTGCGAATAAAAACAGCGTAAGGTCATTCACAGTCGGCAGCAATACGCTTGAGTTTGGCGGAGACCCTGAAATGAAAACCTGTACGGTAAATGCCGGCACTGTTTCTATAACGGCAACCGAGGGTCTTAATGTATATGGCGTTCGTTTTGTGTCAAGAGTAGCGGCTCCGTCAACGGACGAAGAATGGGCTGCTTATATAAAGGATAATACTGTAAATCCGAGCGAGGTTATCAAAACCGAAAATATTGATTTAAACGCTGTTACGGATAGCTTTGAGCTTTCGGATAAATACATAAGCAAATATGACGAGGCAAATCAGAAGGAAGCTGATGTGACATGGACGTCCTCAAACGAAAAGGTTGTTAAAATAGACGGCTATAATGCTGTTGTAACGCGTCCGAGATTTTATGAAAATGCGGAAAAGGCTGTTTTGACGGCAGAAATCAAGATTGGTGAACAGACTGTTAAAAAGACATTTAATATAAGCGTTGCTCCTCTCGAAAATCCCGAGGGAGACGAGGAATATATGATTTATGCCGAAAGACGTCTAAAGGGTCTTGGTTTTGACGTATCGACAAACAAGGTTGCTTCTGCAGACATGTATCTGCCTACGGAAATTATACTTGACAACGGAACAAAAATTGCGGACATTTCATGGAAATCAAGTGATACTGCGTGGGTGACAGACGACGGACAGATTGTGCAGTACGGTGATTCATCACATTCTGTAACACTGACGGCTGTGATAACGGTTGGTCAGCAGAAAAAAACAAACGAATATAATATTACAATTAAGAGAGCCGCAGCCGCAAAAGCGTTTCCGGGCGCGCAGGGCTACGGAACTCAAACCCGCGGCGGAGCAGGCGGATATGTTTGCCACGTAACTTCGCTTGGAGCACAGGGACCGGGTACGTTAAAGGAAGCTCTCGAGGAAAAGTCGGGACGCAGAATAATTGTTTTTGATGTAGGCGGAACTATAGATCTGACATCAGTCGGACGCGCGCTTAGAATAAGCGGCGAAGATGACTCTAATCTGACAATTGCCGGACAGACAGCTCCCGGAGAGGGTATTCAGCTAAAGGGCTATGGTCTTTCTGTTTCCGGCGTGCATGATGTTATTATAAGAAATATAAGCATCAGAATAGGAAATGTAAGAAAAGCCGGAGATACATATCAGTCAGACCCTCTTAGCGCGCAGGGTGTAAATAAGAGAGTTGTGTTTGACCATCTGTCGCTTTGCTGGGCGGTTGATATGGGCTTCAGAGCTTACGGTCAGGAAGTAACAATGTCAAATTGTATGATTTCCAAGGGTCTTTATTGGAATACTCCTCATGAAAAGGGCAAGCACAATTATGCGGGTATTTTCGGTCCGAAATACGGAAGCTTCTATGGCAATTATATTGCCGACTGCGGACAGAGAGCTCCGCGTATATGCGATAACGAATACATAGATATAAGAAACAATGTAGTGTCAAACTCAAAATATTCATTCGATATATGTAACTACGAGTGGATGGGTGCAAATACAAAATATAATGTTGTGAACAATGTTGTACTTTACGGAAGCGGCGCGCCCGGACAATCATCAAGTAATGCCGCAAGCGGCGGTACATATAAGTATTTTCAGGGCAGAACATATTCGGGCGGAGTAATGTCATACTCAGTAAATAACTATGACAACAACGGTAAAGCGCGCAGTATGGATAACCCTGATAAGAATGTTGAGGGCGCGCTTTGGACGGGTAAATTTTCCGATAATGAAAGCAATGTAAAGCGCGCGGCAAATGAACTTAAAGTGTTCAATGCAGACGGCTATACAAATGTGGACGATGAATGGAAGAACATGATTTTTCCGAGTGATATAAGCATGGCTGAATACGATTCAAGCGTTATATCAAAAGAGGGCAATACACTTGTAAACTATCCGTTTGCCGCTCCGAATATGATAACATATTCAGCGGACGAAGCAGCAAAGCGCGTTTTGACAAGCGCGGGGGCTGTAATAGGAAGAGGCGAAAATGATGACGCTCCGAGAAAGGGTATTCTCGATAACCGTTATCTTGCTGAAGGTAAAACAAGACTTCAGGTGCTTTCCGACTACAGCAAAGCGTCGGGCACTTATGGTATAAAGATTGATAACGATTATACCGGGGATACGGCTTATGGCTTAAAGGTTCAGACTCACACTGTTTACGAAGATGAACGCGGCGCGACTGTTTACGATGTTGACGGAATTGATATTCCTGATGCAAGCGGAATGACAGTTAAGGAACAATATAAATTCGTATCATGCGATAATCATCTTGAGTCGCTTTATGCGGTAGACAAGGACAATAATAAATATCGCCTTGTTTTAAGAGCTTATGAGGATAACGATGGAATATACGACACATTTGATTTATACGATATTTCAAATAATAAGCTTACAAAGCCGGCGGATTACGCAAACGCTATTGTCACAGCAGACAAAAAGGCAACGGGCTATATACCGTTTGGCTCAATAGAGATACATGGCGCTGATTGGGGTGACGGACCTGGTAACTACAATCACGCAAACGCGGGAGTTACGGACGGCAATCTTGGTACAGAGATTGTTGATACGGAATGGACAGCTGACGATTGGCCGCAGCTTCCCGTAACATACCGCGACGGTGATTTCGATTCTAACGGCGACGGTATCCCTGATTTCTTTGTAGAGCTTATGGGTTGGAATAAACGCGCTGACTATTCGTCCGATAAGGATATAAGCCGTCTTGATTACGAGGGCAGAGGCTACACAAATATTGAATATTACATAAACGACTATTGCGCGGGTGACACAGAATCTGCCGACAGCATGGAGAATGAAGCAATTGAAGCAGAGAATGTGCGCGACGGTTCATCTAAGTATAATACGCATAAAAGCCATGAGATATTGTTTAACACTGTAAGGCGCGCAAAGGCTGAGGTATATTACTGCGAGGGCGACAGCTTTGATATGGATAAGGCAATGAGAGCTGCGCTTAACACAAGCTATGATATATCAAGCGAAAAATACAGCGACGCGAAGGACTTTGAAACATATTTCTCGGCAATTCTTGATAACTTAAAGCCGAATACGACATACACATATAAGATTATGACGTATTCAGACACGGGCGTTGAGAATTTGAGCACAGATACATATAAATTCACAACAAAGGAAAGCTCAACAGGCAAGCCTGAAAGACCGAGAGTGACAAGATATATCCCGTTTGATGAAAAGGTAACGCTTAATTTTGAGCCGGGCTCAAAGGTGAAGGGCTATAAGGAATCGGCAGCGGGAAGTCACAGCGTAAAGGCGCTTACGAATAATACTTATGACACTAAGACAGACCATTATATTCTTCGTTATTCGGAAAATAAGGATATGTCAAATGCAAAGTCGGTAACTATCCCGTCAACAGCTTCAACTTATGAGCTTAAAGGCTTAACGAATAACAAGACTTATTATCTTGATTTGAGAGCTGTTTCGGCAGATGGAACAGAGAGCGACGGAGCGATTTATAATAAGAAAAAGGCGGCTGAAACAGAGGATAAGGATAAGGATGGAAATCCTGTTTATAAGGTTGATAAAATATCGGTAAAGAATAACGGAGTAATTGAGTATCCCGAAAAATATGATATGGACTTCAATACACTTGCCATTGTTCCGACAAAGTATGTAATAAATGAAAAATACAGTAAGACATTAAAGGAAAGCGGAATAGGCGAGGGCGATACAACGAAGTTTATTACGGTTTACGGTGATGAAAAGGATTGGTATATTTATACGCTCGGCGGTATTCCTATTCCGTCAACGCTTGAAGGCGAGGGCGATGATCCGATGCTTATGCTGAGCGACCAGAGCCATGACCATGGATTTACTTATGCTAAGAAGTTCGATACTCTGCTTGACGGAAAATCAACTATCCGCGCAAGACTTATGATAAAGGGCGAGGAGCTTGACCCTGAAAACCAAGCGCCCGAGCTTCGTTTCTATATTCAGCAGGACAGCGCGGATTTGGGAGATACCGACGCCGATGTGGAAACAAACACAACAAATGAGGCAACAGCATTCGGTAATATCGTATCACTTCAGTTTACAAAGAATGAGATTATTTTTAACGGAGAAAAATCAATAGCTAAATATTCTGACGATACATGGTACGATATAAAATTCCTTATGGACGGAGATACCGGCACATGCTCGCTTTACATAAATGACTCGCTTATCGGCAAGGATTGGGATTATTCCGATTCGGCGACATCAAACAGTATCGCAAGATGGGAGATTAAATCACGTCTTGCAGGTACAGAGGATGTATATATAGATTATATGTACGCATACAGCGGCTGGGACGAACCTGTTGAGGACGCGGAAGCCACACCAAAACCTGATGATACGGTTCAAGAGGGAACATCAGGTAAAAAACCGTCAGTAGGCGGCGGTGGCGGCGGAAGCACAGGCCCGAAGGCGACAAAGACTCCGTCAGACGCCACACCGGACCCGAATTCAACACCAAATCCGAATGGCGGTTCAGCATCAGATAACGTTCCAAACGAAATTGTAAAATCAGGATTTATTGATATGGATAATTTCGGATGGGCTGAGGAAGCTGTAAGTGAGCTTCATAAGCGCGGTGTTGCTTACGGAATTACAGAAAAGGAATTTGCTCCGCAGCGCGATATAACAAGAGCAGAATTTATAACCTTGCTTATGCGTGGCTTTGAGCTTATCGGCGAAGATGCCGTATGTAACTTTGATGATGTGCCCGACGGCTCGTGGTGTTATCCCGCTGTCGCAATGGCTTATTCAATGGGCATTGTAAAGGGTTATGACGACAGAACATTTGGCGTGAATGACAAGGTTTCGCGTCAGGATATGGCGGTTATGGTGGTAAGGCTGATGCAAAATCTCGGCTTTGATACGGAAAAGGTAACGGAGTATCAGACCTTTGATGATGAAAATGAGATAGATAATTACGCTAAGGACGCTGTAAGAAAGCTGTATGAAAGCGGAATTATAAACGGCGTAGGTGAAAATCGCTTTGACCCGAAGGGTACGGCGAACCGCGCGGCATCGGCAAAAATTATATATTTGACATTAAAAGACCGCTGGGATGAACAGGAATAGTAGGGAGGATTAAATTATGATAAAAAGAATATGTTCTTTAATTCTTGTTGTTTGTATGTCTCTTGGCGCAGTAAGCGCACTTGCGTATGATGACGTTAATAACGACAAGCAGAAAACAGCCGTTGGACTTATAACAGGCTTTGGAATAATGGACGGCGTAAATGAAAAAGAATTTGGAAGCGATATGCTTGTAAAAAGAGGCGAGTTTGCGCTTTATGCTGCAAGACTTTTCGGCAATGACGTAAAACCCTCTGCATCAGGAAAAGGTTACTTTGATGACGTCGATACGACAACGCCTGAAGGCGCGGCAGTTGAGTTTCTCGCGTCTGTAGGACTTATCGAGAAAAAGGGCAGAGAGTATAACCCCAACGATGAAATTACTTATGCTGAGGCTATAAGAGTTCTTCTTAACGGACTTGGCTACGCGGATGTTGCTAAGAGCAGAGGCGGTTATCCGGGAGGATATATAAGAACCGCAACAGACTGTGAATTGAACAGCAATGTATGGCTTATGACGAATTCTGTTCTTAAGAAGACAGATGCTGCGCAGCTTTTATACAATGCACTGCTCGTATATCCGATGCAGAGCAACGGATATAAGGCTGATGACAAGACACTTCTTGAATCAAAGTGGGACGTAGATGAAATTTCAGGAATTGTTGAGGCTTATGAGGATACGGCTATAGGAAGCAATAAAACGCTTCCTGATAATACTGTTCAAATCGGCGGCGAAACATTTGACGCAGGTAATACAAACATCGGAAAATATATAGGCTACAGTGTAAAGGCTTTTTACAGAGATGACAGTACAAGCGGAGAACGCACAATTGTGTCATTTACCGAGAAGAACAATTCAAACACTGTTATAACATGTTCTGCCGAAGATGTTGAGGTATCGGGAAATAACGTAAGCATATACAAGGACAAAACAAGAAAGACACAGAAAATTGTAAATTCTCCTGCTGTTATATATAACGGACAGTATATTACAAATTATTCGGCTCTTGAAGACGTTTTGAATATAAAGGAGGGTGAAATAACCTTTATAGCAAATGACGGTTCAACAAAGGCGAATGTTATAATTGTTACGGAATATAAGCATCTGCTTATTGACAGGGTTGATAAAAAAGCAGGCAGACTGTATATTAAAAACGGTTCGCCGTCAGTTCTTGATGATGTAATAACAGTTAAACCTGAAGAAAACGACGTAACAGTATTTATCGACGGCAAACAGGCGGAATTTAATGATATTCAGCCCGATGATGCAGTAACAATGATTATGTCGCCGGATGGCGAGAAATTTACTCTTGAGGTGTCGAGAGCTACAGTAACGGGCAAAATCACATCAAAGACAACTGATAAGATTAAAATAGACGATACGGAATACGAATTGTCGGCATACAGCACTGATAAGCTTAACGTAAGCACAGAGGGTGTTTTTGCCATGACTATGGACGGAAAGCTTCTCGGACTTGTTGCGGGAACGAAATCATCAAGCAATAATTATGCTTATGTAATAAATGTATATAATGACAAGGAAGCAGGTCAGGCATTCGTTAAGCTATACACGGCAAACGGCGAATTGGAAACCTATGAATGTGCTGCAAATGTGAATGTAAACGGTCAAAGACGCAATTATATTGCCATACCGAATTATGTTAAAAAATCAGAGCTTGTAACATACGCGCTTAACAGCGCCGGCAAGATTATGAGAATTAACAGACCCTACGATACAAGCTCAAATATTGATTATGTAAATGAAACGGAATTCATTAAGAATTGGAATAAGAGTTCTGTAAGATATATTGACGGCATCATGGGTATGTCGCTTGTAACTGAGGACACGCTGATTTTCTCAATGCCGCGTTATGACAGAAACAACAGCTCAGATTACAGACTTCTCAAAATGTCGGATTTAAAGAACAGAACTTATGCAGATGTTACGTGCTACGACATAGATCGTCAGGGAAGAATAGGCGCTCTTTTGATAGTTGAGGATATATCCGATTCAGTTACAATGAGCAACAGCCTGTTCTTTGTAAAGAGTGTTTCAAACGCTGTAAACGACGAGGATGAGCAAATTGCGCGCATCGAAGGATACCAGGACGGCAAGGAAGTTACGCTTGACTTTACCGAGGATACGTCATGTATTACTTATGAGGACGGTTGGATGAACTATGTCGGAAATGAGGACTTTGATAAGAACTACGGCGCGGCAATTCCGGGTGAAATGTTAAATGCGGGCGATGCAATTCAGTACACGCTTGATAATGACGGAGATGTATCGGCATTCAGACTTGTGTATAACAACGAAAAGACTGTTTTTGACGCTAACAATCAATTAAAGGACGACAATGATTTGATTGAAGCCCGCTATGAGGATTGGAGCGGAACGGGTTCTGTAACAAAGCAGGATTTCTATGACGATTTATACATTTCGTTCGGAACGGTTAAGGCAAGGTATCTTGATTATATGCTTAATATCGGCTTGAAGGAAAGCGAAGTTATAAACTATCCTAACAGCATGATTATAGATTATTATCGTCCGATTAACCTGAAAAACGCACCTATTTATGTATATAAAGTAAAACAGCGCGAGCTTGAATTGGGTGATATAGAGGATATTTCAAAGGATGATTTTGTGTTTGTCCGTTCAAAGAAAATGGGCGAGCTTAATGAAGTAATGGTATATTCATTTGAATAATCAAGGAGAACGGTATGAAAAACAGAAAATTTTTAAGTCTTATATTATCGCTTGCGATGATAGTCGCTTATGCAGTGCCGTTTGAATTTGCGGCGTTTGCCGAGGACAGTATCGTATGGACGTTTGAGAATGCGCCCGAAGGCACAAAGCTTACCAACAGCAAAGGCGCAGAGAAGGAATGGTACACTGCCGCTGCTGACCTCGGAAACGGTCTTACGGCTTATTCGCAGGATACAATTGACGAAACAAAACAAGAATATAAAAATTCTTTTGAGATTGACAGAAAATCTAAAGCGAGCTTTACGGTAAACGGTGCAGCGGAAGAGGTTGTCGGAGCTTTGAAGTTCGGCGGCAAGTCGAGCAGCAACGGACGATACCTTACTTATACCCCTGTATCTGACGGAACGGTTACGGCGTATGTAAAGCATGGAAGCCCGTCGGGAACCGATACCAGAACATTGACAATGACGCAGGGAACGGCAACGCAGAATGTTGACGTAACCGCGCCCGATAGCCTATATATTGCAGGAAGTATGGAGGTAAAAGCAGGTACGGAGCTGAAAATAACGGTTGGCGGCAATGTAGCTTTGGCGAAGCTTATGTTTACTCCTAAAGCGGGAACGACAGAACCAAGCAAGCCGACGGGTGAACCTACGGGCGAGCCGACTAATGCTCCTACGGGCGAGCCGACAAATGATCCTGTTGTTATTGAAACTGCGCCTCCGTCACAAACGGGAGAGCCTACCAATGCTCCTACAAGTACGCCGACGAGCGCACCTACCGGCAAACCGACGAGCGCACCTACCGGTACGCCTGTAAGCGAGCCTACAAAGGCTCCCGCAGCAACAGAAAAACCGGGAGAGGAACTTACTGACGACGAAAAGGCAGTAAGAGCAGACGCAGAAGCTTTAACTTTAAAATCTGCGAGTGAAACAGCGGTTTACTGCGATGTCGTGCTTGACAAAACAGGCGAAAACGGCTCGTCAATAACATGGGAGAGCAGTAATACAAAATATTTGGATATTCAGATGATTTCTCATATAAAGAGAAATTATACGGGTGTTGTAACGCGTCCGAAAGCAGAGGAATGTGAAAACGGAGGTGTTCCCGTAACACTTACGGCAACCTTGAAAAAGGGAAATGCAGAATATAAAAAGAAATTTAACGTGTCTGTGAGACAGTGGAACCCTGCATACTATAACGATTTCCAGCAGGATGTCGGAAAAAATGCGGAGGGAGAGTATCAGGCGATAGCTGACGGAGTGGAATCAGTAACAGGTGAAACCTTCAGAGGCATCAGAGTTGATACCCTAAAGGCTTCACGAAGCCTTGATGATTTTGACCATAATGATAAGGACATACCGAATTATTTTGATAAGCGCATAATGGCGACAGGAGATAAATACGGCAGAGCGAGAGCTATGGTCAGCGGCGATCAGGAAAATGAAAATTTTGCATTCTATTATAACAACTACAGCGCTTATGGCGGCGACAGCGCGTCACCGCTTTGGATAAAGCTTATTGACCCTGCTACGGGTCTTGCTCCGCAGGGGGTAGTCGTAATGTCTATGGATATTTACGTTGAAAATCCGCAGCAGTTTGCAATGGGACTCGGAACATCAAAAGCAGGTCAGATGTGCCGCTATACATTGGGCTCGGGTACGCCTAAGCAATCCTCACTCGGCTATTTCTCAACTGAGGGATATTTGAGATATTTCAGCGCGGAATCAGGAGTGGACTTTATGGGCGGCAAGGCTGGCTATGCTTGTCCCGCAAAGGAATGGGTAAGAGCTACAATAGTAGCAAATTCGGAAACGCATAAATGGGATTTCTATTATGACGGCATGCAGATTGCGACAAATCTGAATTTCAGAAATCCGCAGGATATGTTCCCGACAATAGAATTTGCTTTGGCAAGAAAAGAAAGCGGCGGTATATTCCTTATTGATAATGTCTGCGTTGAAAATATAACGTCGGATTATAAGGAAACATATTGGGACGCTCTTAAAATCGAGTCAATTCCATACAATGAAGCTGAAGACAGATACACTGCCGATAAAAATTTCCTGCTTCCATATCAGGGAACAGGCGGTATGAGCGGCAAGGTGTTTTCATGGAAATCTTCAAACCCCAACGTGCTCAAAATAGAAACGAAGAAAATTCCTGTTGAGGAGCTGATAAATTACGGCTATACGGCAGAACAGATAGCGTATTATAAAGCGCAGGGCGTGACGGAGCCGATTGCTGTTTTAGCTCAGCCGCAGGAGGTATCTAAAGATACAGTTGTGCAGATAACTGCAAAGCTTGAAATTGACGGCGAGGTTAAAACGAAGGAATATAATATTCTTGTTAAAGGCGGCGGTATCAGCACGCCAAAACCAACAGAGAAACCGTCATCAACTGTCAGCGGAGGCGGCAGCTCAGGCGGAGGAGGTTCCGGTTCAGGCGGCGTCAAGGGAAAAGGCGGTTCTTCAATTTCCGCGGCTGCAAATCCGTCAGCTCCGTTAGCGGCTGCAACGGAAAGACCTGTAAATGCCCGTCCTGAAGGCTTACCGTCCTTTGACGATTTATCACAGGCAGAGTGGGCGTCAGAAGCGATTGATTATTTATTTGCTAAGGATATAGTAAACGGCTATGGAAACGGATTGTTCGGCGTCAATGATAATGTGACGCGTGAGCAGTTTGTAAGAATGCTTCTTACAGCTCTTGATATTAAATTGGTTGCATACGAGGACAGCGCGTTTGAAGATGTTGAAAAAGACCAATGGTACACGAATTATGTTAATGCCGCGCTGAAGCTTGGCATTGTAACAGGTATGAGCGAGACGGAATTTGGTGTCGGACAGAATATTTCACGTCAGGATATGGCGGTTATGTGTGTCAGAGCGCTTGATTATGTATCAAAGCAGGCTGAACCCGAAGAGACGGCAGAGCCTGAGGAAACAGCAGAGCCGGAGGAGACAGTTGCACCTGAAGAAATAACAGAGCCGGAAGAGACTGCTAAACCTGAAGAAACAGCAGAACCTGATGTAACTGTTGAACCCGAAGAAACCGCAAAACCTGAGGAAGCTGCTGAGCCCGAAGAAACTGTTAAACCGATAATAACGGCTGAAAATCGCAGCCTTACATTTGCCGATAAATCGGATATAGCCGATTATGCGCTTGACGCAGTAGCGAAAATGACAGCTATGGGTTATTTAAAAGGCGACAGCGCAGGCAATTTCTCACCTAAGAAGAATTTAACGAGAGCAGAAACAGCAATGGTACTTTACAGAATATTAACTCAAAAGGATTAAATAAATTATGTGTAATAAAAAATCTATAATAAATGTATGCGATTACGGAGCGGCAGGCGACGGCAAGACAAATAATACAAAGTGTTTTGCCGCAGCCGTTAGTGCAGCTTATGAGCAGGGCGGGGGAACGGTGTATGTTCCTGCCGGCGATTATATTACGGGAACGATTGAGCTTAAAAGCAACACAACGCTTTATCTTGATGCCGGCGCGGTTATATCGGGAAGTGAAAATCCTGAAGATTATCCTATGATAACGAAAGAAACCTTAAAAGGCTATAACCGCGAAGGACATTCGGGACTGATAAAAGCGCTGAACGCGAAAAATGTTGCGGTTACAGGCAGAGGAACGATTGACGGACGCGGGCAAAAATGGTGGAAAAATCCTGAAAATCAGCACCGTCCCAGAGCTATACAGATGATTTTGTGCGACAATGTGCTGATTGACGGAATTACTATAACAAATTCCGCAATGTGGACGGTTCATCCGATTTGCTGCAATAATGTAACGATAAACGGTATAACTATTAAAAATCCATCCAATTCGCCCAATACTGACGGCATAAATCCCGAGAGCTGCTCAAATGTACATATTTCAAACTGCACGATTGATGTCGGCGATGACTGCCTGACGCTTAAATCGGGAACAGAAGATGATGACTTACAGAAACAGCATCCGTGTGAAAATATAGTTGTAACAAACTGTACAATGCTGAACGGTCACGGCGGTGTCGTAATCGGCAGTGAGATGTCGGGCGGAGTTAAGAATGTCACAATTTCAAACTGTGTGTTCAGCGGTACGGACAGAGGAATAAGAATTAAAACACGCCGTAAAAGAGGCGGTCTTATAGAAGACGTTATTATAAGCAATATCCTTATGGATAAGGTGCTTGTGCCGTTTGTTATAAACGGCTATTACCAATGCGGCGGCGCAAAGCCCGATGATATGTCGCTGTTTAGTCTTGACGCTCTTCCCGTAAGTGATAATACACCGATTATAAGAAATATCAATATTTCAAATATACGCGCAAAAAATGTAACAGCATCGGCAGGTTATATTTACGGTATTCCGGAAAGCCCAGTTGAGGGTTTGACACTCAGCAATTATTCGGTTGATATGATTGACACCGAAGGCGAATTAAAGGATAAGCCGATTATGGCGTTTCATGTAAAGCAAACGCGCGGTGAGGGTATATTCTGCGCAAATATTAAAAATTCCATATTCAGAGATATTTCCGTAAATGTTATTAACGGCATTGGCATTGAGTTTATGAATTCCTCCGATGTAAGAGTTTACGGTCTGCATGCCAATGGCGGAGAAAAGGAAACAAATCTACGCAGTGGATGCGACAGTATTTTTTTCGATAAGTAGTAAAATTTAGGCGATATAGCAATATATCGCCTAATTTCTTTAAAAAGAGGCAATATTTTTGTGGAATTAAACTGCATGCTGAGGTATAATATATGTATTAAAAGTTTAAGCGCATTTTTGCGAAAGGAGTTACATATAAAAATGGAAAGATTAAAGAGAACGGAAAAATGTCAGTTGACGGAACGCGTACTGCAATTTGGCGAGGGTAATTTCCTTCGCGGATTTGTTGATTGGATGATTGACAGGCTCAATAAGGAAAACGGCGGCGATTACGGCGTCGTGCTTGTTCAGCCGCTTGAAAACGGTCTTATTGATATGATAAATGAGCAGGACGGCTTATACAGCCTATATTTAAGAGGTCTGCAAAGCGGCGAAAGAGTAGAGGAAACAAGAGTTGTGGACTGCATAACACGCGGAATAAATCCGTTCAGAGACACGGATAAATATTTCGAGTGCGCAAAAAATCCTGATTTGCGGTTTATCGTTTCAAACACAACCGAAGCGGGAATTGAATATAAACCAAATCAAAATCCTGAGGATTTTGTAGGACTTACTTTCCCCGGCAGACTCACATTGCTGCTTAAAAAGCGTTTTGACGAGAGACTTAACGGATTTGTCCTGTTTCCGTGTGAGCTTATCGATAAAAACGGCGACTGCTTGAAGGAATGTGTATTAAAATATGCAAAGGATTGGGGTTACGGCGCCGAGTTTGAAAAATGGGTGAATGAGGAAAATCATTTTACAAACACGCTTGTTGACAGAATTGTAACGGGTTATCCAAGAGATACTGCGGCTGAAATGGAGAAGTCGTTCGGTTATCTTGATAATGTTATTGATACAGCGGAAATTTTCCATTTATGGGTAATTGAGGGCGATAAAAAGTACGCAGAGGAAATCCCGTTCCATAAAATCGGTCTGAATGTATTGTGGACAGATGATGTAACGCCGTATAAAAAGAGAAAGGTACGCATTTTGAACGGCGCGCATACAATGATGGTTCTTGCGGCGCATCTTGCAGGACTTGAAACAGTAAAGGACGCAATGGAGGATGATTTGGTATTCTCATTTATGAAGCAGGGAATATTCGAGGAAATCATTCCGACGCTTGATTTGCCGAAAGAAGAGCTTAATCAGTTTGCAAATGACGTAATAGAGCGTTTTAAAAACCCGTTTATTAAGCATTATCTTCTGAGTATTGCCCTTAATTCTGTATCAAAATATAAGGTGCGCGTACTGCCAAGCGTTTTGCAGTATATAAAGGACAAGGGAAGTGAGCCGAAGAGACTTGTATTCTCTCTTGCCGCTCTTATAGCGTTTTACAGAACTGATGCAGCAAATGACGACAAAGACGTTATGGAATTTATGAAAACTGCGTCGGTT
Organism: uncultured Lachnospiraceae bacterium; assembly: GCA_964447095.1. Classification (GTDB taxonomy): domain Bacteria; phylum Bacillota; class Clostridia; order UBA1381; family UBA1381; genus JALEPO01. Next base: position 16,448 of record CAYUSE010000005.1, read on the forward strand.
GAGGACATTTTGGCAAAAACCGAGTATTGGGATGAGGATTTGTCGGCTCTTTTACCGTCTGTTAAGGCATATTACGAGGATATAGAGAAGAACGGCGTGAGAAACGCAATGGCAAAGGTTGTGGATTAAATATGAAACAAATAAAAATTAACGAGCGCGACAATGTTGCGGTAATGCTTGAGGGTGAGAACCGCGGACATAAAATTGCGCTGTGTGATATAAAACAAGGCGAAAATATAATAAAATACGGTTATCCGATAGGACACGCAACCACGGATATAAAACAGGGCGAGCATGTACATACGCACAATATTAAAACAAATCTCAGCGGTACGCTTGAGTACGAATATAAGCCGCAGCATTATGCAATGCCTGAGCCTGAGAGACGAACCTTTATGGGCTACCGCCGCAAGGACGGCAGCGTAGGCATACGCAATGAAATATGGATAGTGAACACTGTCGGCTGTGTTAATAAAACATCTGAAATACTTGCCCGTGAAGCGAACAGGCTTTACGGAGATATGTGCGACGGTATTTATAATTTTGTGCATCCGTTTGGCTGCTCGCAACTGGGCGATGACCAAAAAACAACGCAGGCAATATTAAAAGGGCTTGTAAATCATCCGAATGCCGCAGGAGTTCTTGTTTTGGGTCTTGGCTGTGAAAATAATAATATACCCGTATTCAGGGAGATACTTGGTGAAACGGACAGTGAGCGCGTAAAGTTTATGAGCACGCAGGAGCATGATGATGAAATAAGCGAAGGACTGCGGCTGATAGCCGAGCTTGCTGATTATGCGTCCGCGCAAAAGCGGGTTGAGTGTGACGCGTCCGAGCTTGTAGTAGGACTCAAATGCGGAGGCAGCGACGGTTTTTCGGGACTTACAGCCAATCCGCTTATCGGACGCTTTTCCGACAAGCTTATCGCGTCGGGCGGAAGTACGATTTTAACGGAAGTCCCCGAAATGTTCGGAGCGGAAACAATTTTGATGAACCGCTGTGAAGATAAGGAAACCTTTGATAAAACGGTAAATTTAATCAATGATTTTAAAGACTATTTCACAAGTCATAATCAGGTTGTATATGAAAATCCGTCTCCGGGCAATAAAAAAGGCGGCATTACAACGCTTGAGGATAAGTCGCTTGGATGTGTTCAAAAATCGGGAAGCGCAGATGTCCGAGATGTAATAGAAATAGGTTCAAGCGTCAAAAAGCAGGGACTTAACTTGCTTACAGGTCCCGGCAATGATATTGTGGCAGTTACAAATCTGACCGCTTCAGGCTGTCATTTGATTTTGTTCTCAACAGGACGCGGTACGCCGGTAGGCGCGCCTGTGCCTACAGTTAAAATCTCGACAAATTCGGATTTGGCGAAAAGAAAGCCGCATTGGATTGATTTTAATGCAGGTGAAATTATAAACGGCGCAGATTTGACGGATGAGCTTTTTGACTATGTTATGGAAGTTGCTGACGGCAAAAAGACAAATAACGAGAAAAATGGCTACAGAGAAATTTCAATATTTAAGGATGGAGTTGTACTATAATGAATTTAAAAGGTAAATGGGTTGCGGATTTAGGCAACGGATATTTCAAAAATCCGGTGATTTATGCAGATTATTCTGACCCCGATGTTATACGTGTCGGTGAGGATTTTTATATGACTGCTTCAAGCTTTACTTATGTGCCGGGACTTCCGATACTTCATTCAAAGGATTTGGTGAATTGGGAGATTATAAATTATGCCGCACGTGAATTGCAGGAGGTGTATAACACTCCTCAGCACGGCTGCGGAGTGTGGGCGCCGTCAATACGCTATCATGACGGCAAATTCTGGATTTATTACGGTGACCCTGATTTGGGTATTATGATGACGAACACGGACGATATATACGGCGAGTGGAGTCCGCTTGTGTGCGTAAAAGAGGGGAAGGGCTTTATTGATACCTGTCCGCTTTGGGATGACGACGGAAAAGCGTATATTGTCCACGGCTATGCAAACAGCCGCTGCGGTATAAAGTCAAAGCTTGCCGTATGTGAAATGACAGCGGACGGAACTAAAGTTATAAGCGAGGACACAATCGTTTTTGACGGAACAATAAGTCATCCGACGCTTGAAGGTCCTAAATTCTATAAGCGCAGCGGCTATTATTATATAATGGCTCCGGCGGGAGGTGTTCCGACGGGCTGGGAGGTTGCTCTGCGTTCAAAAAATGTTTACGGTCCTTATGAGGACAGAATAGTTTTAAGACAGGGAAAAACCGATATAAACGGACCGCATCAGGGCGGCTGGGTAGAGCTTGAAAACGGCGAAAATTGGTTTATGCATTTTCAGGATTTAGAGGTCTGCGGCAGAATAATACATTTGCAGCCTGTTACGTGGATAAACGATTGGCCTGTGATGGGAGAAAACATAGACAGCGGACTTTGCGGTCAGCCTGTATTGGAATATAAAAAACCGAATGTGGGAAAGGAATATCCGATAAGTGTTATTGCGACTTCAGATGATTTTTCGTCAGATAAATTAGGATTGCAATGGCAATGGCAGGCAAATAATAAGAAGGAATGGTATTCGCTTACTGAAAAGCCCAATCACCTGCGTTTGTACGGCACGGGAGCAAAGGGCGAGGACGCGTATATGTGGAATTTGCCGAATGTCCTGACACAGCTCTGGCAGGCTCCTTCCATGACGACGACTGTTAAGGTTGAAATTCCGAAGGGAGTGGGAAAAAACAAAGCCGCGCTCGGAATTGTAGGTCTAAAATACGGATATATTGCGCTTCGCGACGATGGTACTGTTGAATTTGTAAAAGGTGAGACTAAGCAGGGCGGCGCGAAGGCGGACGAATATATTGTTTCGGATAAAATAATTTCAACTACGGCCGTATATCTGAGAACTGAGGTAATCGCGCGCCGAAATGCGATGGAAGCAAGGGTTATCTGCTCATACAGCGAGGACGGCAAGCATTTTACCGCGCTTGGTGAATTTGACGCCATGCAGGGTAAATGGGTAGGCGCAAAGCATGCTTTGTTTATGACGGGCGAAAAAGGCAGCTATGCCGATTTTACGGAATTTACAGTGGAATAATACAGAAAACCGCCTTACGGCGGTTTTTTTAATAGCAATATATTGGTACTTTACATCAAAAAATTTAAGGTAATATGTGTTGAAAAGGTATAAAATATAATTAGGTATAATTGTACATTTTATAAAAAATGTACAAACAGGGAAATTCTTAAGGAGGAAAGAAAATGAAGATGAAAAGATTTTTAAGTCTTGTCATTTCAACCGCTATGACGTTCAGTGCATTTGGCGGTTTTGTGACAAGCGCATCGGCGGAGGTGACATCCGGTGAGAACACGGTATCGTGGTTTGCGAGCGCGAGCGACGGTACACCGATAGAGGGCGCGGATCCCGAAACTCAGGATTGCGCAACTATCGCAAAGGACACCGATTTAATGTCTGGCACAGATTGTGAACTTATCATAATGGGTGACGGCTGTAAGTTTAAAAAGGTGGAGTTCAAAGGTACTGATGAAGCAGGCAGCGACGTTGAAACTCCGGCAGGACTTACAGGGAGACTTAACAATGCTGGACGCGGAGACGCATCCGATTTCGGAACAACAGGAACGGGTTTGAAGTTTACTGCAAAGGCTGACGGTGTTATTGATGTGTACGCAAAGGTAAACAACGGAAAAACTTTTGTTGTAAATAAAGCAGACGGTTCAGAGAGAACCTCGTGGGTAAATAATGAGGGAAAGAACTCTCAGAAGAGAATAAGCGCGCCCGTAAAAGCGAGTGAAACATATTACATTTACGCTGAGTCGAGCGGTTTGGATTTGTTTGGGCTTGTATTCCGTCAGGGCGCGGAGTATGTGCCTCCTGTGATTACGAGCAAGGAGCCGGCAACGCCGAAGCCTGTTGAGACGCTTGACCCTAACGCAAAGGTTTACGAGTGGAATGTATCGGAAAATGACCTTAGCAAAAAGACAGGCGATTTGCTTATGACAGGTCTTTCAATGCTTTTTGATAACTATTCAACGAACAAAAAGTATATTTCCGACACAAGAACAGAGGGAAGCGGAAAAATTACAGACGGTGTAGCAAGCGGTTCTTCGCTTAAGTTTGTCGCTCCCGAGGATGGCAAATTAGAGGTTACAATGATTGATGTCGGAGATGTTGATAAACAAATAACTCCTGTAATTTATGATGCTCAGGCAAGAAATGACGTATTTACATATACAACGGCAGGAACAGGTAAAGAAACCGTTAATCTTTCTGCGGACGTTGAAGCAGGAAAAACCTATTACATAACAGCGACAGGCACAAAGGGACGTTTCTCGGCGGCTAAATTTACGCCGGCTTCACAGGGAGGCGATGCTACAACCGCTCCTGACGTAACAGACGCTCCCAATAATACAGATACGCCGTCAACAGGAACGGGAATTACATACGCGGACGGCACAGTAACCGTTAAGACAGATAAGGACATTGCGGCGGGTACGCTTATTATCGCGTCTTATGACGGCAATAAGCTTTCAAACGTTGAAACAAAGCCGCTTACATTTACAAACGGTGTGGCGACAGTTTCAAATCTTGCATTGATAAATGGTACAAAGCTTATGGCATGGAAAGATATTAAAAGTATGGAACCGATTTGCCCCTCGGCAGTTGTAAGCGGTTCATCAGTAACACAGGCACCTGCAACACAGGCTCCGACAGCGAAGCCGACAAGAGAGCCTATATCTGTTCCTGAGGAAACAGATATAGCTCAGGTTCCTACGGGTAATGAGGCTGTATATATCGGCGAAACACAATATAATACAATCACGGAAGCGCTGGCTGCCGCTCCGACGGCTGCAAGCGAGGCAGAGCGCGTATATATTGACGTTATGCCGGGTGTTTACAGAGAACAGATAAAGGTTACAAAGCCTTATATAACAATCAGAAAGAAAGCCGGAACAGACGGAAACGTAAAGCTGACATGGTATTACGGACAGGGTTCGACATACTATAGCTGTAAGGACGGCTTCTATACAGCGGATAAGCAGGCAACAGGCGGAGTTCCTTCAAACTGGGGCGCAACGCTTAACGTGCCGAAGGACGGTTTAGGTTTCACAGCGGAAAATCTTATACTTGAAAACTCATATAACCGTTATTATACTCAAGAGGAGCTTACAGACCTTGCAGGTCATGATCCCGGCGAAGGCAACAGTAATTTTAAGCGTTTAGATTGGCTTAACGACCAAATTGCGGCAGGCGTAAGCGACGATGTTATAAACACGAAGCTAAAGACAAGAGAGAGCGACATAGACGGAAAGTACGACGGCGCAGGCAAAAATACAAAGTACAGTCCGAGAGAACGCTGTGCGGCGCTTTATACAAATGCTGATAAAATTCAAATTAAGAATTGTCTTGTTATTTCAACTCAGGACACAATCGGTATAAACGACAACAGAGTTTATTTTGAAAACTGCCGTTTGGGCGGTACTACAGACTATATATGCGGAAGCGCGCCGGGCGCGGTATTCAACAACTGCGAGCTTTATACAAATGCAGGCAGAGACGGAGAGGGCGCTACAATTACTGCACCTTCAAACAGAGCCAATACAAACGGCTATCTGTTCTGGAACTGCCGCATTAACGGCACGGATACGGCAATAGACGGCTCAATGGGAAGACCGTGGAGCGGAAATAACGCAGGCGCGGCATATATAAACACAGTTATAGAAACAAGCAAAAAGGACAGTTCAAAGCTTCTTGTCGGAGCTGCAGGCTGGTCGGCTATGAGCGGAAATAAGCCTGAGGACGCGCATTTCCACGAGTTTGGCAGCGTAAAGGAAGACGGAACTCCCGTGGATGTTTCAAAGCGTGTTCAGGGAACGGTTCTCGGCGAATGGGAAGTTCTTGCTTATAACCCGTATAAATTCTTAAAAGGAACCGACGATTGGGACCCGATGGGTGTAAAGGAAATCTGGACTAAGGTTCAGGAGGATGTTAACGCTGTTACAATCTCAGACAGCGATACAATCAAAAAGCAGGATGACGGAAGCTATGAAGTAAGCGGTGAATTTACTTTGCCGACAGCTCCCGCAGGCTATGACATACACTTTGAGTCAGACAGCGAATATTTAACTGTTAACGGTAATACGGTTACGGCTGTAAGACCGATTACAGGCACAAGCGAGGGTGCGCTTATCGTTTATCTGAGAAAGACAGACGACAAGACGACAGGCGCGTCGGCAAAGATTAACGTTACAATTACAGCAGACAACACAGTTGACCCTGCGGCTTTCAACGAGGCAATGACAGACGCAAAGAGCGCTGTTACGGCTCTTATGGGCAGTGAAGAAAGCATAGTTCTTGACAGAGCCGTTCCCGTACCGACAGTTGCGGATAAGGGCGACGTTAAGACAACGATTAAGATTGAGACTGAGGGCAAGGTAAACGGCGACGGTACTATTGCAAGAAATCCGTATGCGTCAGAGAAGGCAGAGGGTAAGGTTACATATATAATAGAGTGTCAGAAGGGCGCAACACTGCTCCGTGACACGATTGCATACAATGTAACAATACCGTCAAAGAAGGGTGACTTGCTTTACGCTGACTTTGAGGACGGAAACGGCATTACAGGCGGAACGGTTAAGGCGGACGGAAACAATTCAAGCTACTATGTAAACGGCGCAATAAGTGCAGACTTTGCAAAGGCTTCTTCAAAATCACCTGTAACGGTTGAGTTTGACGTTAAAAAGGCTGATACAACGGTAACAGTCGGCAAATATGCAAAGACAATTGAGGCGTCTGCAATGCAGGAGGGCTGGAACAAGGTTACACTTGTTATTGACACTGCTGCAAAGACAATGACAACCTCTGTAAACGGTACGGCTCTTGGTGAAGCTGAAACTGTTGCCGAGGGTGACGCGTCAGTTTCGAAGCTGACCCTTACGGCAGGCGATTATGATAATATCACTGTATTCGAGGGTGAAAATAATGCCGACGGCGCAAAGGTTTATACAACTATATGGAAGGCAAGCGAGGCGGACAACGGAAAGCCGACAGGAAGTATCCTGATGAGAGGCATGACCGTTACTGATACTATAACAACACTAAAAGCTGCAAGCGATACTGTTGACGGCGAAACCTTTACTCATTTTGTTTCAAGCGGAAACAACGGAAGCTATAAGAATAACAAATTCAGCGGAACAGGTATAGGACTTAAGCTTGTTGCTCCGGCTGACGGAAAGTGGACGGTTTATGTAACGGGACTTAAGACTAAGACATTTGCCGTAGGTTCAAATGAAGACGCGACGGTTACAAAGACAACAACGGGTACGGCAGCAGGAATAGCTACAAGCCTTACAATTGATGTTGAGTCAGGAAAGACATATTACGCTACGGTTGACGGTTCAAAGGGAAGCTTCCTCGGAGCTAAGTTTGTTCCGACAGTTGAAGGCGGCGCTGCGGAAGAACCCGAAAAGCCGATTGAAAACGCAATTTCAATTAAAATCAAGCTGACGAACGGAAACTTCCTTACAGAAGAAGAAAAAACAAATAAAACAGCGGTTAGCTTCGGTGTTAACAAGGATGGCGCGCGAGTTGCAGCTGATGCGGCTGACGCTTTGGTTGTATTTAACAATGTGAAATACCATAGCGACGACCATGGATTTAATCCGGGTACTGCAACAATAAAAGTTCCGAGCTATACAAGAGTAAGCGTCGGCGGATGTAATTGGGGCAGCGATGTTAAATTAAAGGTTAACGGAGCAGATTACGCGACAGAAAGCAGTAAAATTGCGTGCTGGAATGAAACCAATAACAGTGTAGCTGAACTTTACTATAAGGATGCGGAAGAAGCAACTCTTGAAATCAGCGGCGGAGGATATTGGCCGTATATCGCATTTGAGAGCATAACAGAAAAACAGCTTCCAAGCGACGTAACGGCGACATTTGAGCTTGGCTCGTCAGATGCGCAGGGAGTTGTGCCTGATAAAAAGACGGTAATAAAGGGAGCAAGCATTACAATCCCTGCAAACAGAACGCTTTATAAAGAGGGTAATACTCTTACAGGCTGGACCGACGGAACTAATACTTATGCAATCGGTCAGGAAGTAACGCTTACCGATAACATGGCATTAACACCTGTATTTACATCAAATACAAAGACGCTTGCAGATACATCTGTTGTATTTGATTTTCAGAGACAGAACGGCGCGCCGACAGTTGGCTGGGAGAACGTATCCGGCAAATTCTGGGTAGGTCAGGCGACGGTAGACGGAACGCCGATTGACGTCAAGATGGACATTGATACAACAACAAAAACATTGCATGACGGAACAACTACGGGTAACGGCAAGGTTGCAAATGCAAATTGGGTTGATTGGGCTCAGATTAACCAGTGCACGGAATTCACTGTTCCTGCAGTGGCAGGCTCTGTAATTGAAATTGCTGCAATGGGTGCTGATACTAAGCTTGAAATCGGAGCAAATCAGTTTAATAAAGACGCAGGTTATACTGTAAAAGCAGAGGATATAACAGACGGCAAGGTTAAGATGTTAAATGTAGGCGGCGGATATACAAGAACCATTAAGGTAACATATCCTGCGGCTTCAACTCCGGCTGATCCGACAGCGACCCCGACAGCTGCACCAGTTGACCCGACGGCAACTCCGACAGCTGGACCGATAGGTGAACCGACAGCAACTCCGACCGTTGCTCCAGTAAAAGAGTCGGCGTTCAAGGCAAACGACAAAATCACAGACGCGTACAGCGTTACGGAAACAGGCGAGGGCAATGATGTTGTTTACACCTTCCACAAAAATGCGAACGCGGGTGTTGACGGCGCAGGCTACAGCCTTGATTTAAGCAGTCTGCTCGGTGATAACCTCTATTCAAAGAAAGGCACAATGACTGTTTCAATGCAGTTCCAGTTGCCCGATAGCGCTAAAAAGCCGAAGGACGACGGATATATTGATATTTCGTCAAGCACGGCTTACAGCGGCACGGACAACACAAGATTTTTAAGATATAACATATATAACGGCTGGGACCAGTTCAACTATTTCGGCTCGGGCGATAATAGAGTGGCAGGCGGAATAAAGTTTTCAGGCCATACACGCGACTGGTATACATTAACTGCAACTATAAACATTACGTCACAGACTTTGTCTGTTGTTACAACGGCAGGCTCAGAAACCCAAACATACGCTCCGACAGAATTTCCGAACGCGCTTGTTGACGGAAAGCTGTATATGAATGTAATTCCGACCAGAAGCGCTAATGACGCGAACGAAATTGAATTTTCAATTAAGAATATAACGGTTTCGTATGAAAAAGCTCCCGATGTTCTTCCTGCGACGGTTACCGCTGTAAACGGAACAGATGAAACAAAGACGACAAAACTCGGCGGCGAGGTAAGCGTTGACAAGGCTGCCGCAAATGAAGGTGAAACCGTAACAATCACTGCTGCGCCTTATTATGGATTTGAGGTGTCGGCTGTAAAGGTTTCAAAGGATGGTGCATCTGCGGAGACGATTGCTGCTGATAATGGAGTATATTCGTTTGAGGTTGAAGCGGGCGCTGAAGAATACACCGTAACGGCGGAATTTACTCCGATGGCTAATAAGAAAATTCTTTACTTTATGGATTCAACAATTGACGGAAGTATCGGAAGCATTAGAGATGATAAAAATCTTAAAGTAATGAACTATGTTAAAACCGGCGCTGCAACAGCTTGGGCTGCGCAGGATTTAAAGCTTGATGGCAAAAATCCTATAGGTATGCAGGCGATTCTTACAAGGAACGGTGATCCGCAGATTACATTAAATATTAGTGGAACAGACGTGGGTACAGCGCAGGATTTAGTGCTTGATGAAAGCACAAAGTTCAAGGCGGCAGCTACGGATTATTTCGCAGCACCGATTAGCATCACAGGAGCAACATTTAGCGATTCAGATGCTCTTAAGGTTACAGTAACCAGTAAGAGCGGCAGCGATAGCTTCCTCGGCAACTATTGGTACATTGTGCTTGAATATGCTGAATAATTAAGCACATAAAAAACAACGTCCTTCGGGACGTTGTTTTTTATTATTAGCTGTTTAAATTTATTGATATATCCAATCAATATTTCACAGGCAATATACCTGACGACTCATAATTTCCGAGCAAAATATCAATAATTCCATCCGCTGCATTTTCGGTATATTCATAAGCGCAAAGCTTTGTCTTGGCGTTTACGTTTTTCAAAAGATACGGAGAGCCGACAGCTATTGCGATTGTGTTCGGATTAGCCGTGAATACGGCATTTGCCACATCAATGTGTGTTTCTGAACTGAGGCATACAATTATTTTATCGTATTTTTTTGCTTTCTTTTTGTATGTATTTAAAATGTCCGCTTTTTCCTGCGCGCTAAGCTTTGAAAACGCCGGCATTATCATTGCTTCACATTCTGTTTTCAAAGCAATTCTGCTCGCCATGGGTGTGTCGGGCTTTTCTTCGCTCTCATCAAGACGTGCCACATGGTCATAAGACATTGCCAATATTTTTTCGCCTTTTTTTATCGGGAAAAGACCGTTGTCTGATATAAGCGTTATGCTGTCGCGGCTAAGTTTTTTTGAAAATTCGCTGTGCTCTGATAAGGTTTTATCATCAAGCGGTTTAAATTTATAGTCGGATATTTTATATTTTTCCTTGAATTTTAAAATCCGCGCTGCCGCTTTATTTAGCGTCTCCTCAGATATTTCTCCGGATAAAACCGCGTTTTGCACTGCTTTTATGCATTCCTCCTGCGCCGTAAAAGCCGCATCCTCCGCCTCGCCGCCGCTGCCTGTTATAAGCAAATCCGCGCCTGCGTTGATTGATGCGATACATGCGTTTTCCATGCTGAAGCTGTCGGCAACCGCGCCCATGCGCAGCCCGTCTGTTATAATCATTCCTTCAAATCCAAGCTTATCTCTGAGTATATCTGTAAGCATAACGCGAGACATTGACGCTGGCATGTCCTTATCAAGCTGAGGGTAAATTATATGCGCCGCCATAATTGCGTCTATATCCTCGTTAATCAGCCGCTTAAACGGAACAAGCTCTGTCTGCATCAGCTCGTCAAGCGATTTATCTACTGTCGGAAGCCCGAAATGTGAATCAACCTCTGTGTCGCCGTGTCCGGGATAGTGCTTTGCGGTACTGATTTCACCTGCTTGCTTCATTCCGTGAGCAAATGCCGAGGCATATTCTGAAACTAACAGCGCATTATCGCCGTAGGAACGCGTTCCGATTACGGGATTGTCGGGATTGGAGTTGATGTCCGCTACAGGAGCAAAATCAATGTTTATGCCCAGAGCCCGAAGCTCTTCTCCCATATATCTGCCGATTGTTTCGGCGTTTTCACTGTCTCCTGCTGCGGCTACAGCCATTGCGCTGGGGTAATATGACGCGCCGTCAGGCACGCGGATAACCTGTCCGCCCTCCTGATCTGTGCCGATGAATGCGCTTACACCTGCATTTTTTTTGATTTCACTTTGTAAATCCTTGCAAAGCTGTGCAGTCTGCTCAGCATCAAAAATGTTTTTTGAAAACAAAATCACATTGCCGATTGAATATTCTTTTAGAAAGTTTCGCGTGCTTTCTGATAGTTCAGTTCCTGCAAAGCTTACGCAGAAAAGCTGTCCGATTTTTTGTTCAGTCGTCATTTTGGAAAGCTTCTTTTCAATTAAAGCGTCAGTGGAATTTTCAGGCAGAATATTACTGCATGACGATATAAACAGTACTAAAGCCGATATGAGAATTGCTGCTGTGGTTTTTTTCATGATTATTTCTCCGTTATGTGAATCAGGACCTGTTCTATTATTCTTTTGACGTGATCGTCATCGAGTGAATAGAAAGCATTTTTTCCGTCGCGGCGGGCTTTAATCAAGCGCGCCTGCTTCAGCGTGCTTAGCTGATGACTTATCGCTGAATGGCTCATGTTAAGCTTATTTGCAATATCAAACACGCACATTTCGTTGTCGAAAAGCGTCCACATTATTTTAATTCTTGTGTTATCGCCGAAAATTTTAAATACATCGGCAAGTCTGGTGATTATCATATCATCAGGCGGCTGGTTTTTCAGACGTTCCAAGGCTTGCAGATTATATTGACAGGTTTTGCACTGTTCCAAAATTATCACTCCTAAGTTTATATGAGATAATTATATTTTAACATAAATTTGGTAAAATATCAACCTGAATAAATAAAAATCAGCATGAGTAATAATTTACTGTATTTTCCGTGAATTTAAAACTTTTACAAAAAATTCATAAAAAATAGTAGTAATTCAATAAAAAGTATGATATACTATAAGTTGTATGGTTTTCGACAAAAACAAATGAGGTGAAATTATGAATTTATTTGATAAGATGTTTGGCACTTATTCGGAAAGAGAATTAAAGAAAGTTAAGCCTATTGCAGATCAGGTTATGGCTCTGGAAGATGATATGGCAAAGCTTTCCGATGCGGAGCTTAAAGCGAAAACGCCGGAATTTAAGGAACGCTTGAAAAACGGCGAAACGCTTGACGATTTACTTCCCGAGGCATTTGCGGTAATGCGAGAGGCGAGCTGGAGAGTTCTCGGCATGAAACACTTTTATGTTCAGGTAATAGGCGGAGTTATTCTGCATCAGGGACGTATTGCTGAAATGAAAACAGGTGAAGGTAAAACTCTTGTTTCGACTTTGCCCGCATATCTTAACGCACTTACAGGTGACGGTGTACATATCGTTACCGTCAACGATTACCTTGCAAAGCGTGACTCGGAATGGATGGGAAAGGTTTACCGTTATCTGGGAATGAGTGTCGGTCTTATTATTCATGATCTTGATAATTCTGAACGCCGTGAAGCTTATGCCGCTGATATTACCTACGGAACAAACAACGAACTTGGATTTGACTATCTGCGCGACAACATGGTTGTTCATAAAGAAGAAATGGTTCAGCGCGGTCACAATTATGCGGTTGTCGACGAGGTTGACTCAATCCTTATCGATGAGGCGAGAACGCCGCTTATTATTTCTGGTATGGGCGAGGACGCAAACGAGCTTTACAGAGTTGCTGATATGTTTGTTAAGCGTCTTAAAAAGCTTGTAGTAACGGAGCATGATGATAAACAGCTTGATGTGGATGTGGACGCTGATTATATAGTTGATGAAAAAGCGAAAACAGCAACGCTTACAGAGAGAGGCGTTAAAAAGGCAGAAGAGGGCTTTGGCGTTGAAAATCTGTCAGACCCCGAAAATATGAAGCTTCAGCATCATATAAATCAGGCGTTGCAGGCAAACGGTGTTATGCACCGCGACCAGCAGTACGTGGTTCAGGACGGACAGGTTATGATTGTTGATGAATTCACGGGTCGTATTATGCCCGGCAGACGCTACAGCGATGGTTTGCATCAGGCGATTGAGGCAAAGGAAGGCGTTAAGGTGGAAAATGAGTCGAGAACATTGGCGACTATTACTTTCCAGAATTTCTTCCGACTGTATCATAAGCTTTCGGGTATGACGGGTACGGCGCTTACTGAGGAAGAGGAATTTCAGCATATATATAAGCTTGATGTTGTTGCAGTTCCGACAAATAAGCCTGTTATCCGTGACGATATGCACGATTCGGTTTACAAGACCGAAAAGGGTAAATTCATGGCGGTTATCCGTCAAATTCAGGAATGTCATGAAAAAGGTCAGCCGGTGCTTGTCGGTACGGTAAACGTGGATAAGTCGGAATTGCTGTCGGCGCTGTTAAAGCGTGTCGGAATAAAGCATGAAGTCTTAAACGCAAAATATCATGCCAAGGAAGCGGAAATTGTCGCTCAGGCAGGTAAAAAAGGCGCGGTTACAATCGCGACCAATATGGCAGGTCGTGGTACTGATATAATCTTAGGCGGTAACGCGGAATATATGGCAAAGCACGAAATGGCAAAGCAGGGCTTTTCGGACGAATTGATTGCCGAGGCGACAGGCTTCGGCGATACGGACGACGAGGAAATTATAAACGCGAGAAAGGTATTTACTGAGCTTAACGATAAATTTAAGGCTGAAATTCAGCCCGAGCAGGAGGAAGTTAAAAAGCTCGGCGGTCTGTTTATTATCGGTACGGAGCGTCACGAGTCACGCCGAATTGATAACCAGTTAAGAGGCCGTGCGGGTCGTCAGGGCGACCCGGGCGCGTCAAAATTCTTCCTGTCGCTTGACGACGACTTAATGCGTATTTTCGGAAGCGAGAGAGTTAAAACCATGGTAAACGCATTGGGTCTTGAAGAGGACGAACCGATTGAAGCGAAGATGCTTACAAATGCGATAGAGAACGCTCAGAAGAATTTGGAGAGCCGTAACTTTGACTCCCGTAAGCACGTTTTGCAGTATGACGAGGTTATGAACGAGCAGCGTAAGATTATTTACGCTCAGCGTCAGCAGGTGCTTGACGGTGAAGATATAAGCGGCACAATTAAAAATATGATTGAGTCGATCATAGATACTGCGATTGATGATTATATCGGTATTTCTGAAATTCCCGAGGATTGGAATATACGCGCTTTAACCGAATTTGCAAACACAAATCTCCGCGCAAACGGTGAATTTGAAATTCCTGAGGACGAGATGGAGATAATAACACGCAATGATGTTAAAGACTCGCTCATGGAAATTGCCAATAAGCGTTATGCCGAGCAGGAGGAAATCTTCGGCGAAAATATGCGCGAGCTTGAAAGAGTGCTTATGCTTCGTGTTGTTGATACGCTTTGGATGGATCATCTTGATGAAATGGAGCATGTTAAGCGTGAAATCGGTTTGCAGGCTTACGGTCAGCATGACCCTGTGGTTGAATACAGAACAGTCGGCAGCGAGCTTTATGAGGGTATGCTTGAGGCGATAAAGAGAGATACGGTAAAATATGTGCTGTTTGCAATGCCGAGAACGGAAATTAAGCGTGAGCAGGTTGCAAAGCCGATGGATACAGGCGGCGACGGCAGCTTGCCAAATCAGCCCAAGCGCGCAAAGAAAGAGCCGGGCAGAAATGACCCGTGCCCGTGCGGAAGCGGAAAGAAATATAAACATTGCTGCGGCAGATAAAATTTGAAAAAATTATCGTTGCAGCTTACCATTATTCGGAGCTTGAAGTACACTCGTACGACTGCGCTCCTCATAATGGCAATCTGCTTAGATTATTTTTCCAAATGGTTTAGGTATTTATTATGGAAATTATAAAATATTACGGAAGCGACGCAGAGAAACACGAATTTATAAATCACGACAGCGAGCCGCTTATGGCGGTTATCGCGCATGACGGCTCGCATGCAGTTGTATCGCTTCTGGACGAGGGCTGCGAACATCATATTTTGCTTGCAAAAGCGCTTGACAAGTACAATATTGACGAGTATTTCCGCATTATCTTTGATAATG
>CAYUSE010000006.1:0-25219 GCA_964447095.1 uncultured Lachnospiraceae bacterium
CCCAATCCGTCTCTGCCTGCCGTTTGTTTTACTTTACTCATTATTATCAACCTTTCTTAATTTTATTTTGCTTCTATATCCAACCCAAGACTGTTTATCCAAGAAACAACGGTGCTTTTAGATGCGCCCGGTGCAAAGCGCATGCCCTCTGTCCAAGTTACCGTATCTGAACAAAGGCTGTGCAAGTTAGCCGCGCTGCTGCCGACACCACTGCTTGCAGAGGTACAGAATGGAACAATGGTTTTTCCGCCGAAATCATAGCTTTCTAAGAATGTATAAATGATTTTCGGAGCTTGACCATGCCAAATGGGGTAGCCAAGAAATGTTATATCATAATCTTCCATATTTGTAACACTGCCTGAAATCTCGGGGCGTGCATTTGGGTCGCTCTGTTCTTTGTCTGCACGACAATCTGTATAATACTTCAAATCATCTTCAGTATACGGAACTGCCGCTAAAATTTCATATTCATCGGCTTCGGTCGCTTCAAGAATATGCTTTGCAATTCCTTCTGTATTATTTGTTGCTGAAAAATACGCTACAAGCGTTTTGGCTTTATTCGGTTCAGGCGTTGACGTTGGCGTCGGCGTTGGTGTTGGTATAGGCGTTGGCATCAGTGTAGGCGTTAGTGTTGGCGTAAGAACAGGTGTTGGTATAGGCGTAACCGTCAGCGTTTGCGCAGTTGCCAAAGGCGCAATGTTTCCCATATTCCACAAAAACGCTTTTATTATTGCCGCGTCATAAAGACTTTCTTTTAACTCTTCGGTATAATTTACTCTGTCCGCGTCTTTATATATTTTACAGCCTAAAAGCGCATTATCACTGTCATACGCCGCAACAATCAGACTGCCGTTTTCAGGCGCGCCCGATACGGACACCGTTTCATCTGTCAGAATAATGTTGGCAGAGTATGCCGTCAGGAAACTCGATGATACACAGCTTACAAGCAATATAAAAGCTAATATGAATGAAGTTAAAAATTTCTTTTTCATAATAATTGCCCTTTCTCTGCTTAATTATTGCTTTCAATCCATGTTTCAATCTGCGCGTTTGAAGTGGAAGCCGCACCTCTCATTCCATCCTTAACATCTGCGTCAGGGCATATACTTCTGATTGCGGAAACAGATGTTGAAATTCCGCTGCCGCCGCTTGTGCAGAACGGCATAATCGTTTTACCCGACATATCATAAGTTTCAAGGAATGTGTTTATAATTTTCGGCATTGTACCCCACCAAATCGGATAGCCGATAAAAATTGTGTCATAATCGTCTATATTTACCGAAACAGGCTCAAATTCAGGTCTTGCGCTGTCGTCCTGTTGTTCGCTGTTCGCGCGGCAATCGCTGTTATAGTTCAAGTCCTCGCTTGTGTAAGGCACTTTCGGGACTATTTCAAATATATCCGCGTCCGCCGTTTCAGCGATTGTTTCAGCTAATGACTTTGTTGTTCCTGTTGCAGAAAAATATACTACAAGCATTTTGTTTTCCTCCTTTTCGTTATCGCTCGGAGTATCTGTCGGGGCAGGTGTTCCTGCCGGTTCGGGAGTAACTTCGGGAACAGACGGAGTTTGCGTAGCTTCCGCATTTCCCGTTATTGTTACAGTTTGAGTATTTTCGTCCCAATCAACTTCAAACTTAAAGCTCTCCGCAATAAATCTGATAGGAAGCATTGTACGGTCATTTATGATTGTCGGAGCGACATCAAGCGTCTGCGCCGTATCATTTAAGTATGCGGTTGTATTATCGATAACAAGTCTTATTTCATCTTCGCCGTAGTTAAGCGTTACGGTCTGCGTAATACCGTCCCAGGCTACTGTACCGTCCATTTCCTCAACTACTGCGCGGACGGGAAGTAATGTTCTGTCATTTAATATAACAGGCGCAGTTCCCTCCGCGTCAATCGGTTTTTCTGTTCCGTTTACAGTCATAACGGGGTTTCCTATCTGTAAAATAATTTCCGTTGTTTCCTGCATTTTAGTCTGTTCTGCCGCGCAGCCTGTAAGCGTAAGACTTAGCAGCATACAAATTGATAAAATAATTGATACTGTTTTTTTCATTTTAATTTTCTCCTTTCATGTCTCTGCGTATCTCGTGCCGCAAATAATCAAGATTTGATATTTGTTTTTCATAGAAATGAATTTTATCGAGCGTGCTTTTTCTTTTCTCGTTAAGCATTTTTAGACAGTTTTCTTCGTTTTCGCCTGAAAGTAAAATGTGCATATACTCGTCAATGTCCTCATTTGAAAAGCCTATATCGTGCAAGGTGATAATCATGCTTAGCCTTTCCAAGTCCTGTTCATCATACTGCCACTGTCCCATGACCTTTTTTACCGTACTGCACAAATTCATCTGCTCATATTCCCTTAAAATCTTTATCGGAATACAATACTTTTCGCTTGCTTCCTCGATAGTCATATTGTCCTCCTTTCATAAAAAATATAGATGCCTTTTGACATCTATATTCTATCACCATTATTTAGAAATGTAAAATACTTATATTGTATTATCAGCTATGCCTGAAAGGTATTTCTTTGCAAAATCAATAAAAGTGTTTATCAACAAAGAATTAGTTTGATTTTTCTTCCACACCAAAAGTGAGCCGTTTGAGATTTCGGGATAAAGCGGTCTTAAACATACCTTGTCGCTTACACATTCAAATTCGTGTACCAGCGCCGCACCCATATTGTTCGCGATCATAATACAGCGGTTGCTGTACGATACATTGCTTGTCGCAAGGATTGTAAGCTGCTTATAATATTCACCGAACCAATTTTCAAGCTCGTTTTGGACTTCCCTGCGTTTTGCCGCTATAAGAGGAATACCGACTAAATCCTTTGCCGTTATATACTCCTTTTCGGCAAGAGGCGAGTCCTTTTTTAACAGCGCGTACCATTTTTCTCTGCGCGGCATTTTAATAAAATTATATTTGCTGATTTCGACAGGCTCTATGAGCAAGCCAATATCGGTCAGTCCGCTTTCTATGCGTTCCTTTGTGTCGCTTGCAATTCCCGTATGAAAGTCAAAGGTGACATCCGGGTATTTCTTATGAAAGGCGACGAGAATTTGTGAGAGCTCAATTATACTTTGCGTTTCTCCAAAGCCAAACGCAATTATGCCTGACAGGTTTTGATGATTATTAGATAACTCGTCCTTTGTCTTATTATACAGCTCGAGCATTTCCTCCGCCCGACGTTTTAAGAGCATACCCTCGTCTGTCAAAATAATACTGTGATTGCTTCTCGTAAACAGCTTAACGCCCAAATCCTCCTCAAGCTGCATAAGCTGACGGGATAGAGTCGGCTGTGTAATATGTAAATACTGCGCGGCCCTTGTGATGTTTTCCTCTCTTGCCACAGCTAAAAAATATTTCAGAACACGAAGCTCCATAACCTCAACCTCCTTTTTAGGTAAGTATATCACAAAATAGCTTCAAATTCAACATTTCTTACGCTTAATTATGACAAAAAGGCATTTCTTAAATATACTTAAAGTCTGAAATTAAATTGTCAGATTTTAGTATTATTTTGTTTCAGCTTTTTTTGGCTTCTTCTACGGTTTCACCGTCTTTGGTCAAATATTGATCTACGAATTTGTCCTCAATTTTTGTGTAACCGCCGACAACGCTATCTTCAATTTTTTTATATCCATCGACAACACTATCGCTTATTTTCTGAAATCCTGTTGTTACCTTATCTGCGATTACTTTGTTTGCTTTCACTAATTTTGATTTCGCCATTTTGATTATTCCTTTCTGCTTGATTGACATCGCGCTAATCTATTGATTTTTAATCTTATTTAATACCTTTAGTTAATGGTATTAAGCTAAGCAAGACAACAATTCCGACAAGACCTATGATAACGCCTAAAATCATTCTGTCCCATACCATTGAAAAGCACATTCCAACGCCCAGAGCCAGAGCGCCGATTATTCCGACAAGAACGGTAAGCACAGCTTTTCCCGATATTTTAACGGGTTCTTTATGCTCCATTTTACGCCATACGATAATTGTAATAATTCCGAGCAGAATGCCAACGCAGCCGAATATAATTCCAGGTTTCATCGTACCCCATTCGGGAATAAGCGCCATACACATACCGAGCGCGAACAAAACCCCGCCTACAGTGCCTAACATCATTGCAACAAAACTACTTTTTTTCATTGAAATTACCTCCAAATTTCTTTATTAACACAACAGTTGTATTTTTAATGTGATTATAGTATAATTGATTTATCGGTTAATTTCAATCATCAATTTTACAATATATGTTGCGATAATGGAGGTAATATCATGAATACAAAAAACAATAAACGACGCAGGGAGTCGGTTGCAAAAATCGAAAAGACTTTTGTTGAACTGTTGCAAACCAAGGAGTTAAATCAAATCACAGTTTCTGATATTTGTAAAAGGTCGGAGCTTAACAGAAGCACATTTTACGCGAATTATATTGATATATACGACCTTGCGGACAAAATCAGAGAATATCTCGAAAGTGAAATTCAGCGTTTGTACGAAGATGAGCTTACAAATCAATTTAACAGTAATGACTATTTAAAGCTGTTTCGTCATATAAAAGATAATCAGCTTTTTTATAAAACTTATTTTAAGTTGGGCTATGACAATAATTACAAAATTATATTTTATGATACGGAGCAGGCTGAAAAATACTTTGATAATAAGTATATTGAATACCATATTGAATTTTTCAGATGCGGTTTAAATGCTATTGTAAAAAAGTGGCTTGAAAATGATTGCTTTGAAACGCCTGAGGAAATGGCGGGGATTGTACAAAGCGAATATCAGGGACGTATATAAATTTTCATCAGTATAACGTTCGTTATACTGATGATATTTTTATTCTTATTTGCTGCTTAAAATCGTCTGAAGCGGATCGTTTAGCTTAGCTGTGAAAAATTTTACGACAACGCCTGTAAGCAGAGCGGAAATAATTGTTCCTTCACGCGTTCCGACAATTCTGAAATTGAAAAATACAAGCGACAAAAGAATTGAAATGATGACGCAGCAGACATCAAATGCGATTTTAACATTTCCGAATTTCTTGCGGAATGTATCAGCAATTGCTTTTACAAACGCCTCGCCTGAGTTCATAATTACATTCGCAATAACGGAAAGCGATATGCCGAAGGCAAGAATAATAATCCCGATAATGACCATGGCAAGGCGTATGGGGTATAAATTTACAGGGATAAAGGATACCAGCAGCATTCCGAAATCAGTGAACCATCCAAACAAAAAAGACAGCGGAATTTGCAGTAATTGAATAGGCTGAAATTTTTTGCGGAGCAGGATAATTTGTCCGGCTATCAAAAAGCAATTCCATAGTATAAGCCATGTTCCCAAGGATAGTGACGGAAATTTCAAGCTCAGGACATTTGCCACTGAGGAAATAGGCGACACGCCCAATTCGCCGTGCTTTGTGAACGCTACTCCAAGCGCTGAAAAAAACAGGCTTATTATAAATAATATGTATCGTTTTGCAATTTCAGATTTACTCATTATGTAAACAACTCCTTTTCAGTTACAATTATATAACCGTAAAAAAAATTTGTCAATAGAGCTAAAATTTTCCATGCAGTTTGTTAAAAAAATTTGGAAAAGTGTTTCCAGAAATATTGCATTTACAAAGAAATGATAAGCGAGTATAATTAAAGATGTGCCCGGCGAACAAGAAGTCACAGTATGCCTGCGCGGAGGTATGCCTTGACATTTAATATTGAGAGTACGGCACAGAAAGGAATGATTACATATATGAAAAAGACAGCTTTAATAGCGGCATGCATTCTTTTAGCAGGGGTAGCTCCCGCTCCCGCGAATGCGGCGGGGAATATCAGCGTTTTTTTAAACGGCAGCCCGCTCAGCTTTGATTGCCAGCCGATGATTAAAAATGACAGGACATTTGTTCCTGTAAGAAAGATTTTTGAGTCCTTTGGTATGGACGTAGATTGGGACGAAGAAAATAAGTGCGTATATTCTCATGATGATGAGAATGAGATTTCAATGGGTGTGGATTGCGATGAAATGTGGGTAAACGGAAGCTGCATTAAGCTTGACACTGCTCCGTTTATTCAAAACGGCAGAACGCTTGTTCCTCTTCGAGCGATAAGCGAGGCGCTAAAATGCGCTGTTGATTGGAATGGAAAAACATGTTCTGTTATTATAGGCCGCCGTCCGTCATGCGGCAAAGCGACCGCTAAACCGACGGCTGAGCCAACAGTGGAACCAACAGAAAAACCGATTGTTGAACCAACGGCTGAACCGACTGTTGAACCGACAGAGAAACCGACAGTAAATCCAACAGCAAAGCCGACGGCTGCTCCAACAGTTAAGCCGACAGCGAAACCAACTGTTAAACCGACGGCAAAACCAACGGCGAAGCCGACAGTTAAACCGAGCGTGTCAACAGCTTCGGAAATGGAAAAAGAGGTTCTTGAAATTGTAAATCAGGAGCGCACATCCCGAGGCTTAAAACCGCTTACATGGGCGGAGGATTTGGCGAATGTTGCCCGCGCGCACAGCCGCGATATGATAAACAGAAACTTTTTCAGCCATACAAATCCTGACGGTCAGTCGCCGTTTGACAGAATTAAAGCGAACGGTATAAGCTACAGAGCCGCTGCGGAAAATATCGCTTATGGTCAGAAAAATGCGCAGGCGGTTATGACTGCATGGATGAATTCTTCCGGTCACAGAGCGAATATTTTAAACGCCAATTTAAAGGAAATTGGTATCGGCGCTGTTAAGAACCAAAACGGTACGATTTATTGGACACAGGTGTTTGTAACAAGATAACGGAAAAAACAAGGAAGAGCATTGCTCTTCCTTGTTTTTTGCTTTGATTGATAATAATTTTGAAGAAATTTATAAAAAGTTTAGATTTGTTTATAAATTATTCAGTGTTAGAAAAACAGACACAAAAAAGCGCCGCAAATACAGTGTGTATGCGGTGTTTGAGAGATGAACAAAATCGGTAAAATTCATTCAAAACTGCAAAATTAAGCAAATTTATGCACATTTTTGCAAAAGATTGGTACAAAAATTGGTACCAAATTAAATCCATAAAATTCAGTGAAGCAGACCGCTTATACTATCTATAAAATTCATGCTGATGAATATGAATTGGTACAAAGGATAATTACCTGTAACAAGTATATCAATATTGATGTATTTATTAGATGTAATTATACCGCCCCGCCGCCTCGTACTTATACTATAATAATATTTTATAATTCTGGTGCGGATATAAACTGCAAAAAACGCTCTCCATATTCAGTAAGTCTTGAAGCATACATACCGTTAGATGTCATCATAGCATTTAAACTTTCTGTATTAAATAGACCATTGTTATATAAATCCTTTACAATTAGATTTATAAAAGATTCCTTGCCTTTTAATTCAGTATAAAAATCTAATAATGGTGTTACTGGACTGCCCATAGGATAATCGATAGGCTTTATGTTTTTTTCTTTATATCTTTGTTCAGGATTTTCAAAATAATATATAAGTCTTAAATGCCACGGTGTCATAGAATCAACTAAATTTAAAAACATCATTTGCTCATTTTCATCAATAGGAATATCAAGAGCTGTATTCATAATAGCATTTCTTAAAGCGTTCAGTTTATCCTCTTGATGATTTGATATAGCCAATTGTGATGCTCTATTTAATATAGATATAAACAAGTCATTCTCACATAAAGTTTCTACATTAAAACTATCTACTTTATTTTGTAATTCTTCAAGTCCTTCTGCAATTCTTATCATCCATTGTTCTTTTCTTTTTTCTAATGGAGAGGATATTATTGTATGAAAAATCTCAGAAGCTAAATTCCCTACACCGGGAATAGAAGCTATTGCTCCGCCAACAGTAGCATGAGCATAGTCACCAGCAGAGTTTTTAAAATCATTTTGCATATCATCTTTGATACTCATATTTTTCTCCTTTTATTATGACAATACACTACAAGCAGAAATAATTCCAGCAAATATTGACACTATTAAAGTGAAAATCATTATACCTTTAATAACAGATAAATTCCATGTTGCTGATTTTACATTCTCATTTATTGAACGCATTTGACTTATAAACATTTCAAACTGCAAGGCGTTATATTCCTTATTTGATATTTCAATGGGGATAGTTTTAAAACGTCTTAGGACAGTTTCTTTACCCCAAGGGAATTCAATAGTTTCATTTTCAAAATACGGGTATTTTTCGTGCAATTCAAATGTATTATCAATAGCCTCAATACTATCTACAATTACATCTCTAATAGTATCAGATACTTTTATTTTAATACTTTTGTTAATATTTAGTTGTTTTTGTCTTGCCTCGCTGTCCGACATTCTAAATGTTACAGATACATTCTGACTATCATTATTGGTATAATGAGCAGTACAAAAGAGTTCTATAGGAGCATATTCTTTCCTCTCAATTTTCATTTCTTTTGCCATATGTACCCGTTCTTTTTTCATAATTTCTTCTATTTCAGGATTTGTAATAACATAATCTTTTATAGGGCAACCGCAGTTCGTACAACTAACCGCCTTATCTGATATTTCTTTTCCACATTCTGGACATTTTATAAGTGCCATAATATCAACCACTCCTCTTATGTTTTTATAGCTATATTATACACCTTCGCATAGATAAAATCAAGAAAAATACAACTATACAAATAATATTCAAGTAGTTGTATTCGAGAAGTCCTTAAAAATAACCCAGTGTGTGAATAGATCTGCTATAGCCTTTTCGGAACGTTTCAATCTCTTTTAAAATGTAATCTACCCCCTACACCCTATACCACTATTGGACATCCTGTATAGTATTCAAGTATTGAAGAGTTTTACGATATTGTTATTATCGGATTCTTAAAAGGTGTTCAAAAATATTGTAGAACACCGGAACTTCAAGAAAAGTATGCTGTTTCCACAATATGTATGTACAAAATGAAAAATGCAGTCTCAATACATTTTAGAGCGTTGAACGCATTAAAAAGAAAGCCAACAGGCGGTTTTGTTAGCTTAGATGCTGAATATGGTAGTGATGATAGTAATAAAGAGGGTAACACTCTTAAAGACTGCATCGGTATTGATTCATTTGAAGATGATGTGCTTGATAATGAAATGGTAACTGAAATCTTGAACGGTCTTTCAGAACGTCAACGTCAGATAGCTGCTATGAAACTGAATGGTTATAACCATACGGAAATACGTTCACATTTACATATTTGCAAAGAGACCTTTAGAAAAGAGCTTCAAGAAATTAAATCAATCTTAACGGAAAGGTGCGGCTGTTAAAGCCGTACCACTCTTAAGGGAGTCTATACAATTATGATACATAACAGGTTAATAACCTATATAATAGAGTGCTTGCTTGAAATTCAAAATATTTTAACGAAGTTAGGAGATTAAAGAAATGACAAAAAGAGATATAAGAAAGCTAATAAAAAAAGTACATACACCATCTAAAGGCAAATACAGTGTAGAAGCTGATGCTATAGATATAGCTGATAGGTTAAGCCTTGCAATAAAAACAAGTGCTGAATGTTTGGAGGATTTTGGAGTCTCCGACTTCCCTCTTAATGCAAATACAAGTTCTATACTTGCAGAAACACATAATAAGCCTACTATATATTATGATGAAAAAAATATGTATTCTAATTTTTCAATCGCTCAAATGATTATTGCATATCTGTGTTGGCGCTATAAGCATGAAGTCCCTGAACAATCATTAATGAATTACGGAGCTATTATAATGCTTATTCCAAAATTTGCACTGAAAAATTGTACACTTTCTGATACGGAATTTTCAAATAGGTATCATATTCCACTGAAAGTTGTAATTGAATATTTTAACGCAAACAGGGAGACTTTAAGAAAAAAATAAGCCATATAATTGAATTTGGTATTATAATGGACTGTCTAATCTGTGGCAGTCTATTATAATATGAACAGAAAAATTAACTAATTCGATACTATCTATGCAGTTGATAACTACAAGTCAGAAAGAGATATAGTTGACATATCTATAATACATAGGAAAATTTATTAAATAATATTGACTTTTCACGAATATTAGTGTATAATGGTGTTATAGAATGCATATATGGATTGGAGGGGATTGAGCGTGATAAATTATAATAAACTAATGGATAAACTTAAAGAAAAGGGAATCACAACCTATACAATAAGACAAAAGCAACTAATACCACAAAGCACGATGACAAAATTTAAAATGTGTTCTGTAACTGACATGGAACGGAAAAATCACCCCAATAAAACAGATGATGAAATTATATATATAAAACTTCAAGAATATAAACAATCTCATAACGGAAAAGATTTTATGTGCGATGTTTCTACAAAGACAATAGAAGATATATGCCAACTGTTACAGTGTCAACCTCAAGATCTAATAGATTGGAATATTGACTTGAAACCAGAACAAGCATATGAAACTAAATTTAAGGAGTGATACTATATGCAGCAATATACAGCCGTTGATATGGCAAAAAGACTTATAGTTGATAGTATATGGAAATCTGCTAATCTTGAAGGACTTGGAACGACATTTCCGAAAACCGAAGCTATTATTGAAAATGCTCCAACGGAAACAAAATCCGAAGAGGTCTTGTTTATAATAAATATGAAACGAGCTTGGCAATTTTTATTGGATAATCTGAGTTGTGAAAATGATATTGCTATACTTAGAGAATATAATAAAATTGTCGGAAATATGATGTTTAATTATGCAGGAGAAATAAGAACATTCCCTGTATATATCGGAGGAACATCTTGGCAACCTGATATGCCCCAGACGGATAATATTATACAATCATTAAAAGAGATAGACGGTATTGAAGATGCTGAACGGAAAGCATTAAAATTTTTCTGTTATGTAACAAGGACACAAATGTTCCCAGACGGAAATAAACGTGTCGCACAGCTTATGGCAAATAAAGTCCTGATTGATAATAATATAGGCGTATTTCAAATACCTATTGAAAAATTGGAAGAATTTAAAACACTGTTAGTTAGTTTCTATGAAACTAACAAGGACGGAAAAATTATTACCTTTATGCAAGAATTTTGTATTAAGCGAATACCATCTATGTAAAAGAGAAGCACCTATTGAGGAAAATTCAATCCTCATGCGGTGCTTTTGTTTTATCTTGTATTTCTTTAGTAGCTTTTTGGAGATATATATTTTTCCATGCGTTTCTAACCTGTTCCTGCTTTAACTGATTGATACGCTTGGTTGTATATCTATCAAGCCAGTTCATCAAAAGGGCAGGAATAAATTTCTCAGGTAGTTTTTGTATTATGGAAAATAGTATATCCTCAAGATGATTATATCGCTTATGGAAAAAATCTTTTAGTCTGTTTTGTGTGTTAATTTCAATATTTATAAAAATTACTCTCCTATTTTTTTTTGAAAAAGTAGACTATTTTTATGGTTTTAGGTGGTATTAATATTGTAGCAGTTTTTGATTAAAAACGCAAGAAGTTATTTAGTTCCAATAACTATATAGATTAGGAACTTTCCTTTATTTATATCTATATCTCGCGACAAAATACCATGACAACAGGAGCAAAATTAAGCTCAATAAGTTTATAACGACTTGGAATGAGATGTTTGCCCCTAACATTAGAATTTACTCAAAAGAAAAAAGGCAAAAATTATCTAATTTACAGAAATCTGAATTTGTGTTTGTAAAAAGCAAGTTTGCTTGTATCATTTAAAAGCCTGTAAATCAGTGCTTAATCACAAAAATTGGACTGTTGTAAATGTTCCCATAAATACAACCAAATCAGGAAAAGAAAACTTGACACAGTATTATGAATTTATCAAGCAGAGATTAGCACAGTACAATCAAGACATATTGGTAGTTTGTCAGAAAAAAGAAGAGTCAATACTGAGTGAACATTTTAAGCATACAGCCTATTTTGGTAATCTTATCGGCAGTAATCAATGGGTTGATATAAAGAATGTTGCCATAGTGCATACACCGAATTTGAATGATTTTGAGTATATCCTAACATATCTCTTTTACAATAAGAAACATATTGAAACGAACATAACGGTATCGGCGCGAAGGCGAGGTTGTCAAATGTGTACTCAGTATAAATTTGATGACAGACGATTTGAGGAAATCCGTTCCCGATGGATTGCAACAGAGGTCTATCAAGCCGTTAAGCGTGTCAATCGCAATATATAAGCCGATATGAATTTTACAATATAAACGCTATTGATGAAAACATAGTAAGAGAGTTTGTGATGGGCTTATATGACGGCAATTCAACAGTAAGCTCATTAAAGCAATGTAAGATGATATTTTCAAGCATTATGAAGTATGCAGTTGAGAAAAAATACTGCTTCAGAAATCCATTCAATTATTATAAAATGCCTAAGAAAATATTGGACGAGGGACGCCGGCAAGAGAAAAAGCGCCGGGAAACAAAATACATGACTGAAGAGCAAAGAAACTACTTTCTAATGTTCTTAAATACCCATAAACGGATGTACAGTGATTTGTATAAAGTCCTCATGTTTACGGGTATGCGTATAAGTGAAGGTATTGCTCTTAAATGGGATAATGTAGATGTGCGGAATAAAACAATATCGGTTGAGAACGGATACACCAAATATTATGATTACAATGACGGAAAGACATATCAGGAATATGATTCTCCGACAAAAACCATAGCGTCAGAACGAAAGATACCTATAAACAATATCGTTTATGATATTTTGCTTGTACAAAAGGAATTACAAAAAAATCAACCATCAGAGTTCGTATTTACAGACAGGCAAAACAGAGCATTAAAATATATCAATGTACATAATTCGCTTGAAAATTTGATTAAACGCATAAACATTATATTGCAAAATGAGAAAGCAGACAATCAGATGATGTTTCCAAAGGTGACGACCCATTATTTTCGTCATACATTTGCTACAATGTGTCTGGAAAAGAACATACACCCTCGAATTGTGCAGCAATATCTCGGTCATAGCAGTTATGCAACGACTATGAACACTTACTCTCATGTGTCAAAAAATACAGGTCAGGCAGAGATGTCAAAGTTTGATTATGTATTATAAATTGGTACAAAATTGGTACCAACCGCAAAAATTGACCTCGCAAAACCGCTTAAATTCTGAAAAATTTATAAAAAGTTTAGATTTGTTTATAAAATGTTTATAATTATGTTATATAATGTTTATAGATAGGAATTATACTGTAAATATAAGGTACCTTAGAGCATATAGGAAACAGGGAAAACCAAACAGAAAGGAATGATTTATATGACATCAAAAAAGAGAACGATTACGGCGGTTATAGGTTTAGCGTTGGGCGCAGCGATATTTTCGGGCGCTGCTTTGGCTGATTTGCCGACATCAAACGGTTATGAGGTAGGAAAGACAGCAATTAAAGGCTTAATGAAAAATGAAAACTACACCATGGAAATGAGTGGAGCATTTTCGCTTGACGGAAATGAAATCTCAAAGTTTGAGGCGAAAGAGCAATATGACAGAAACGGTGATGTTGTGCTGCATTGCGAAGAAAAGCAAATAAGCTCGGAGGAATACAAAAACTTTAACGGCGGAGCATCGGAATACAGAAATTATTATCAGGACGGTCAGAATATAAGTGTCTATATAAGAAATGATGGCAGTGAGGAGTCGTATATACGCAGCGGCGACATTTACGGCGGATATGGAACAAGAGGCAAATTAGACAGCTTTTATAGTGAAGACGCCACAGAAGACGACAGGAATATGCAAAATAAAATAGTACGTTTTGCTGAGCTTATCGCAGATACGTTTGTAGGCGATTTAAAGAACAACATTATTTATGTATCGGGCGATGACAATTCGTCAACTTATGAAATGAGCCTTGACGCAATGCAGATACCCGAGGTTGTCAATGCAGGCATATCGGCGATGTTCTCAGCGGTAAATTCGAGCAATCAGCATATTGACGAGGAATACAGAGACCCGTATCTTATTCTTGGCACCGATCCTGTTATCAAAAATGTATCATTAAGATTTACGGTTGACAGCGAAAAAAGACTTTCTGACATAACAGTAAAGGCTGCTGCGGCAGGAAACGGACACGAAGGCGCTGTTGAAGGCACTATGAAAATTTATGATTACGGCACAACACAGCCCGAAAGAGTTGACATTTCTTCATTAAAGAACGTAACAAAATATGATGATGAATATTATGAGAGAATGGAAAAGTCAGCTCCAACTACTGAGGCGGACGCTGAAGCTGCGGAAAAAGCTATGAGCGTTACATCAGACGGCGAGGTTCTTGACGAGGACGGAAACGTAATCGGTCATATTCAGATTAACGCTGACGGTGAGGGTGTAATGGTCGGCGGTGCGGACGGACAGACATCAATAACAGTAACACAATAATTCAGAGGTATTTACGGATATGAATGTAATAGAAATCAAAAAACTGACGAAGCTTTACAAAAATAACCGCGGTATAAAGAATGTATCGCTGACGGTAGAAAAAGGTGATGTTCTTGGTTTGCTCGGGCCTAACGGCTCGGGCAAAACCACCGCCATGAAAGCTATGCTCAATTTAATTCACGGAGAGGGCGAAATTAAAATTTTCAGAATGGATTTGCATGAGCATTATGAAGAAATTATGAAGAAAACAGGTGCGCTTATAGAATCTCCTGCGATATTCAAGGATATGACGGCATATCAGAATGTCAAAATGCATGCGGCAATGTTTCCGGATATTGACAGAGCGAGGATAGAAAAAACTCTTGATATGGTACATCTTCTTAAATATAAGGACGAAAAGGCGGGCAAGTTTTCACTCGGCATGAAGCAGAGACTCGGACTTGCGGCTGCATTTGTGTCAAACCCCGAGCTTATCATTTTAGATGAGCCTGTGAACGGACTTGATATTGAGGGCGTTGTGGAAATACGTGAGATTATAAAGCGGATGAACGAAGAAAAAGGCGTGACATTTGTTATTTCAAGCCACATTGCAGGTGAAATCGAAAAGACCTGCAATAAGGTTGCAGTCATGTATGAGAGCGAGCTTATCGCGAATGCAAAAACCGAAGATATTTTAAAGAGTCATCCGTCACTGGAGGAATACTTCCTTGGACTGATTAAGGAAAAGAGGGGAGAGATTGTAATATGAACGCGTTAATATCGGCAACAAAAAGTGAATTTGCAAAGCTTATTATCAGAAAAAAATACATAGTTCTGACGGTGATAGGCATTTTGATAAGCTTTATTTTTCTCGGTTCAAATGCGCTGATAGCTAAATTTACAAGCGGTGAGATTGTAATTAAAAGCAATCTTATCATGACAATGCTGCGTCTTGTTACTGATATTCTTGTGCCTCTTATTGTGTTTATGGCAGTGACGGATTTATTTGCGGGCGAGACTCAGGAGGGGACGATGAAGGCGTCGCTTATGCGTCCGCTGAGCCGTATGAAGGTCATGGCGTCGAAATGCCTCGCGGTGTTTATTCTTTCATGTTTTGTTATGACGGCGATGTTTCTCTCCTGCTTTGTCATTCAGCTTATTTCGGGGAGCGGGATAGAGAACGCTCCGTTTACGCTTGCGGCATATATTATAGATATGGTGCCTGTGCTTGCGCTTATCGCTCTTGCAATGCTTATTAACATGGTATCGAAAAATCCTACGCTTGCGATGCTTCTATGCATAGTTGTATATGCTCTGTTTAAATACATGAATTTCTATGTGTCGCCTTTTGGTCAAATGCTGTTTACATCATATTCGCAGTGGCACAGACTGTGGCTTGGCAGCACACTGCCGTTTGGCGCAATGCTGTCGAAGGTCGGAATATTGTTTGGTTCGGTTTTGATTTTATCAGCCGCATCATATATAATATTTGAAAAACAGGATTATTAAAAAACTGCCTTCGGGGATGAAGTTTCACCCCCGAAGGCAGATGTTTTTTTATTATCTTTTTATTGTATGCTTTATTTTTTCAACAAGCTCGCCCTTAAATTCCGCAAACGCTTTTTCTTGTTCCTGAACATACCATAGTTTTTCATTGGATTTGTCCATGTCCTTAACGGTCAGTATTAAATCGAATATCATCGCTGACGCAACAAGAACGGTTGCCATTATGACAGTTCTTTGCTGTAAAGAAAATACAAGGTGAGTAATAAACGGCGCTATGTATTTTATAAGCAGTACGGAGAGTGTTCCGAACGCTATTCCGCCGATAAGGCAAATTCGTCCGTTAATATTGAGCGGCCAGCCTGTGTAGTCCCACCAACGCTTTGCAAACAGCTTTTCGAGAAGCCATGAAACAAAGTATTCAAGCGAACAGGTTAAAATCATTCCCGCAAGAAAAAGCATTAGCGGGCTTTGAATATTTTTTAAGATTATCAAATCAATGAACGCGCCTATTCCGTAAATAGGACACCAGCAGCCGTTTAAAAAACCGCTGTTTACAAGCTTTTTCTGCTGTAACGTATAAAATAATGATTCATAAGCCCAGCCGACGAAGCTGAAAAAAGCAAAGCACAAAAAATAACAACAAATATTGTATTTCATGTTTATTCCCCCCTTATGACATATTGTTGTTTTTTAAGACAAAACGAAGTGTTGGGTATGGATTTTTCTTTAATGTTTCATATAAGGAGCATGCCTTATCTACAAGACAGACAACCCAGCTTTCCTTATATGAAGGCGGAATAACTGTCAGCGGAAACATGTGCTTTTTTATAATATCTCTTTCGAGATTTGTAAGCTTAAAATCGCATTCCGCGTTTTTTAACGCTGCTGCAGGATGCGTGAAGCCGTGAATGCGGCGTTCTTTTAAGCCGTCATGCCAATCGTACAGAAAATAATCGTGAAGCAGAGCTCCGCGCGCAAGCTCGCGTCTGTTGCAGCCAAGGTTGAAATAATTTGATAATTTAACGCTGTAATACGCGACCGCAAATGTGTGCAAAAGACACGATGTGTTTCCGTGCTGTACGTATTCCCGCATCTTTTTGAGGCGGGAGTTTTCTGATAATTTAATAAGCTGTTTTAATACAATATCCATACCATTCTCCTGATTTCTTTTGATATTATAGCAAAATACAGCTTGATTTTCAAGAGCTTTAAATCATAATTTAGAAAAAATTTATATTTAGACCTAAAGAAAAAGAACCGCGTTAGCGGTTCTTTGCCTGTTGAGATGTATTGAAGGGGATTACTTTACCTGTAGTCTGATTTTGTCAGCGACCATTGCGATAAACTCCGAATTAGTCGGCTTGCCTTTGCCCGTGTTAATGGTGTAGCCGAAGATGCTGTTCATCATATCCGCGTTTCCGCGGCTCCAAGCGACTTCAATCGAATGCCTGATTGCTCGTTCAACACGGCTTGCCGTCGTGTGATACGATTTTGCAATTTCAGGATAAAGCCGTTTTGTGATGAAATTTAGCAAATCCATGTTTTCCACCACCATCATAATAGCGGAACGGATATACTGATACCCCTTGATGTGCGCAGGCACGCCGAGGTCGTGTATCATTTCCGTTACGATGGTTTCCAAATCAGAGCTGTCCGGAACAGGAGCTGTTTTTTGAGGTATGGGTTTTATGGGCTCGGTTTGAGCAAAATCCATTATCGCCTCACAAATCCTCTCCGGAGGCTGGGGCTTAAGCATATAGTAGTCAGCGCCTAAGCTCATTGCCGTTTCGACTGTTCTTTCGAGAGCCGAAATGGAAAATGCGATTATTGATGGTTTTCTGCGCAGGCTTAATGTATTAAGACGTTTTAAAACGCCTATTCCGTCAAGCTCAGGCATAACCATGTCTAAAATCACAACATCGGGCTGGTGCTGTTCAATAAGCTCCAAGGCTTTTTTGCCGTTTTCGGCTGACGCGCATACATGGATACCGTTTTGTGAATTAAGGTATTCCGTAAGCTCGCGTGTCAGACTCGTGTTGTCGTCTGCAAGTACTACAGAAATTTGGTTAAGCATAAAACTATTCCCCCTTAATTTTAGGTGAAAATTCACCGTTTTTATGTAAAGAAATTAAAAATAATTTCTTTTATACGAATATATTACCATAAAATGGAAATAAAATCAAGGGAAAAATGGAAAATAATTCCATAATTTAGGGGAAGAAGCATTATTCAGTGAATAAATCCCCATCATTCAGCAATATTTGTCCGTTTTCCGACTCATATCGCTGGATTTCGCGGCGCAGGATAAAGTTAATAAAGTTGCATACCGATCTTTGTTCCTGCTTGGCGATGATCTTGATTTTAGCATTTACATCAAGATCAAGGCGCAATGTAAGATTAGATTTCATTACAGCCATTTTCTTATCTCCTTTCCGTATAATAGAATAAAAAACATTGGGTGTATAGTGTCATTGTGCCGTCAAGGCGAAGTCAAAACCTATAAAAAACCGA
This sequence comes from uncultured Lachnospiraceae bacterium, assembly GCA_964447095.1. Taxonomy (GTDB): domain Bacteria; phylum Bacillota; class Clostridia; order UBA1381; family UBA1381; genus JALEPO01. The sequence goes on from CAYUSE010000006.1 coordinate 18,443, forward strand.
ATTGTAACGGTATTTTTAATGTTATGTAACGCTTGGGCAAACAAACGGAAATATACACCTGCATAATTATACCATATTTGTGCATGAATTTACACCCCTTTTTTTTATTTTACCTTTTTTTATATAATTTTTGTCGAATTTATCATAATATGCCCTAAAAAATCTCTTGTTAAATTTCACTATTTATGATAGAATGAATATAATGAATTATTTTTTGAAAGAGAGGGAATTTATTATGATGAAAAAGATACTTTCTGTTTTGACGGCAATTACTATTTGCGCGCAGTTTGCAGTATCTGCCATGGCGGCGGAGGTCGGAGACAGCTTAAAGGTTGACGATTACGCCAAATCTGCGGCGGAAACGCAGGCGCTTATTGATAAACGTCCCGACATTCAGCGTCCGATGGAGAATTTGGGCAGAGGCGCGGTTGCGGTCAGAATGGACGGTTACACATATATTTCATGGCGCTGGCTCGGAAATGAAAGCGCGGATACGAGGTTTAATGTGTACAAAGCTGAACCAATAGATTCCTCGTTCGGAAAACGAATTAACACCGAACCGCTCAATGTTACAAATTATGTTGATATTACTGCTGACGGTAAATTCGGCACAGCTGTATATTGGATAATTCCTGTCGTAAACGGAGAGGAGCAGACAGATAAAGCTGAATCGGTGCGGGTTTGGGACAACAACTACCTTGACATTCCCATTGAGAAGCCCGAGGACAACGAAGTAAACGGCGAAAAGTACTCCTACTCACCATCCGACGCATCAGTCGGCGACCTTGACGGCGACGGCGAATACGAAATCGTGCTCAAATGGGACCCGTCAAACGCGAAAGACGCGGCGCAGGCAGGTTTTACGGGTGAATGTATAATTGACGCGTATAAAATGAACGGAACGCGTATGTGGCGTATAAACATGGGCGCAAATATCCGCGCAGGTCAGCACGACACACAGTTTATGGTCTACGACTATGACTGTGACGGCAAGGCTGAAATGGCTTGCCGCACAGCTGACGGCACAATTGCGGGTGACGGCGCGGTTATCGGCGATAAGAACAAGAATTACGCGGTGGAAAATAACGGCAAAAATCTGACAGGTCCTCTCTACTTAACCGTATTCAAGGGCGAGGACGGCTCTGTTATAGACACTGTTCCCTACGACCCGCAGACAAAAGGAACAACCAAAAACGGCAAGGAATGGGACGTAATCACATGGGGCGATGACCCCAACGGCGAATGGGGCAACCGCTCCGAGCGTTATCTCGCGGCTGTCGCATATCTTGACGGCAAGGTTCCGAGTATGGTATTTGCAAGAGGATATTATACAGGTCCGGGCGGTGATGTCGGCGGCAGAACGGTTATTGCGGCGTTTGATTTAAAAGACGGCAAAATAGTGCAGAAATGGCGTTTTGATACAATGGATTACGACAACAAATATATCGGACAAGGCAATCACTCGATGTCGGCGGCTGACGTTGACTACGACGGCTGCGACGAGCTCATATACGGCTCGCTTGCGATTGACCACGACGGAAAGCCGATGTATTCGACAGGCTTAGGTCACGGTGACGCTCAGCATGTCGGCGACCTTGACCCCTCACGTCCCGGTCTTGAGGTGTACTCCTGCCACGAGGAGCATGGCGCGGAATATGGCTACGAAATGCGCGACGCGCGCACGGGCGAAATTCTCTACGGCGAAAAGACGGGTAACGACAACGGACGCGGAACATCGGACGATATTGACCCGCGCTTTCCCGGCTGCGAGGGCTGGTCGGCGGCAGGCGTACTGACCGCCGCGGATGGAACGGTTATTTCAACGAATTACACCATGTCGGCGAACTTCCTCGCGTGGTGGGACGGCGACTTGGGACGTGAAATTCAGGACGGTATTCATATCGGCAAATGGAACAGCGAAACAGAAAAGGCTGAAACAATATTTACCGCTTCGGGCTGTACGGCGGTAAACGGCACAAAGGCAAATCCGTCATTGACGGCTGATTTATTCGGCGATTGGCGCGAGGAGATTATGTATCCGCTAAAGGACGGCAGCGCGCTCAGAATTTACACCACCACAACTCCGACAGGCTATAAGCTTCCGACACTTATGCATGACATTCAGTACAGAATGCACGTTGCGTATCAGAACACATGCTATAATCAGCCGACGCACGTAAGCTATTACTTAGGCTACGATACTAAGCTTGTTCCCGTGCCGCAGATTACGGTAAACGGCGAGAAGAACCCTGATTTAGTTAAAAAGGATAAAAAGAATTGGAATATTGAGGAATTGTATTCAGGCGAAAAGCTTGAGCTTGTGCTTGACTGTCCGACCGCGCTTGTAAATGGCATTCCTAAGCGTGTGGATAACGACAATCTCAACGTCGTTCCGTTTATAGACGAAAACAGCAGAACGCTCGTTCCGCTCCGCTTTATTTCGGAGGCGTTCGGCTGTAAGGTAGAATGGGACGACAACAGGCAGCTTATTATAATACGCGGCGATAATCGTACAATATTTATGAATATTGGTTCTAAAACATATTATTTCTCCCCGAATGGTCCGGGTGGAGCTATATCGATAAAAGAGGAAATGGATACAGCGCCCGTGCTGAAAAATGACCGCACTCTTGTTCCCTTGCGCGCGATAGCCGAGGCATTGGGTAAAAAGGTATTTTACAGTGATGGTTATATTAAAATCAGTGATGTTGAGCCGACAATGACAGAGGCAAGTGCAAAAATAAGAAAAGAGGAAATCCAACACGCTCCCGTTCCCGAGAAAATCGAGATTAAGCCGATAAATCAGGGCAAGAAATTCTATGACAATCAGCTTGACGTTTATGCGGTAGACGCGTCAGACAATGACGGCAATATTGAAAAGGGCGCGGTTGACCTTGACATGACAACAAGGTGGTCAGCATACGGCGCGAATACGCTGACGCTTGATTTAGGAAGCGTTCAGACGGTCGGCGGCGTTGCTCTTGCGGCATGGAAAGGAAATGAGAGAATTTATCCGTTTACAATAGAATATTCCGAGGACGAGATAAATTGGAAAACAGCTTTGCCGAAAACTCAGAACAGCGGCACGACGGCGGAATTTGAGGAATATTATTTTGAAACGCCTGTAAACGCGAGATATATCCGCTATAACGGCGACGGCGCGACAGACCCGACAAAGAATTACTGTCATGTAAGCGAAATTGCGGTGCTGTCGGCTGAATAAAACAGAAAGGAATGATTTAATTATGGCAAAAGTATATTTTACGCGTGAAATCACGCCTGAAAAAGTTGTAGAGCTATATAAAAAGCTCGGCGTAAGCTTAGACGGCAAGGTTGCCGTAAAGCTCCACTCGGGCGAAATCGGAAATCAAAATTTCCTGCGTCCCGAATTCTGGAAACCGATAATAGATTACGTCGGCGGCACGCCCGTTGAGTGCAACACCGCTTACGGCGGCAGCCGCGGCACGACAAAAGACCATTTGAATACGCTCAAACAGCACGGCTGGTCGGATATGTACGATATGGAAATATTGGACGCTGAAAGTCCCGATTTGGAGCTTGATGTTCCGAACGGCAAGATAATTAAAAAGAATTATGTCGGCAAGGGAATTACGAAATATAATTCAATGCTTGTACTTTCACATTTTAAGGGTCACCCGATGGGCGGTTTCGGCGGTGCGGTCAAGCAGCTTTCAATCGGTCTTGCCTCGTCCTACGGCAAGAAACATATTCACGGCGGCGGCGACGCCGAACACGCGTGGAGCAATAAAGACCAAAACACGTTTTTGTCGGCTATGGCGGACGCGGCAAAATCGGTCGTGGACTACTTTGACGGCAAAATTGCATATATCAGCGTTCTGAAAAACCTGTCGGTTGACTGCGACTGCTGCGAAGTGGCGGAGGACCCGTGCATGGCGGACATTGGTATGCTTGCGTCGCTTGACCCCATTGCAATCGATCAGGCGGGACTGGATTTGGTGTACAAATCGGACGACAAGGGCAGAGACCACTTAATAGAACGCATTGAGTCGCGAAACGGAATTTATACGCTCGAATGTGCGGATAAGCTGGATTTTGGTTCAAGAAAATATGAATTTGCAGAGATAGATTAACTATGAATTACACGGAAGCAAGAAATTACGCAAACGAAAACAACACAATATCACCGGGGCTTGACAACATCACGGCTCTTTGCGACGCGTTGGATAATCCGCAGAATAAGCTGCGAATTATCCATATTGCAGGCACGAACGGCAAGGGCAGCGTCGGCGCGTTTATTGAGGCGATACTTAAAAAAGAGGGCTTGCGCGTCGGACGATTCTCCTCCCCTGCCGTGTTCGATTATCGGGAACAGTTTACGGTAAACGGACGAAATATCGAAAAGCCGCGGTATGCGGAGCTTATGGAAAAAATAAAGACAGCCGCAGAAGAGAGAGCAATAAATCCAACGCCGTTTGAAAAGGAAACGGCGCTTGCTTTTTTGTACTTTTTTGAGGAAAAATGCGATTACGCCGTTATTGAGTGCGGCATGGGCGGACGATTGGACGCTACGAATATCGTAAAATCAAGCGTCGCCGTGATAACGCCGATTGATATTGACCATACAAAATTTTTGGGAAATTCAATTGAGGAAATCGCGGCGGAAAAAGCGGGAATTATAAAGGAAAACAGTATTGCGGTGTCGGCAAACCAAGAGGAAAGCGTTATTAAAATTCTGCGCGATACGGCAAAAGAGAAAAACGCGGAATTTATATTATGCAACGGCACGGAATATGACATTTCTTTAAAAGGCGCGTATCAGCCGTATAATGCCGCGCTTGCAAGAGCGGCTGCGTCCGCGATAGGCGTGTCTGAGGACAGCATAAAAGACGGTCTTAATCACACTGTATGGCACGGACGTTTTGAAATAATACATGAAAATCCGACTGTTATTATTGACGGCGCGCATAATGTAAACGGCGCGCGGGCGTTAACCAAAAGCCTTGATTTGTATTATAAGGATAGAAAAATCATATATATCATGGGCGTTTTCGCCGATAAGGACTACGAAAAAATCGCGGAAATAACGGCGGACAGAGCGGACATGATTTATACAATCACGCCGCCAAATCCGCGCGGACTTGATAACGGGATTTTGGCGGAGACCGTAAAAAAATACAATGAAAATGTACGCGCCGTAAGCCTCGATACCGCAGTCAAACGGTGCATGGAGGAAAAAGACGCGGTAACGGTCGCATTCGGCTCGCTGTCGTTTTTAAGCGTCATAAAAAACAAGGTCGGGAATTATCTTGAAACGGAAAAATGCAGTGAAATTTTAAACAACGCAAAATTCATGAATATTTTAGAGCGGCTTAAAAACGCTGAAAGCGACAGAATTTATTGCCGTCACGGCATTGAGCATCTGCTTGATGTCGCGCGGGCAGGCTATGCGCTTATACTTGAAAACGGGCTTGATATTCCGAAAGGCATAATTTACGCCGCCGCTTTACTGCACGATTTGGGGCGGCTCGCGGAATACGAAAATAATATTCCGCATGAGGAGGAAAGCGCAAGATTGGCGCGTGAAATTTTACTCGAATGCGGATATAACAGAGAAGAAACAGAATATATCGCGGACGCGATTTTAAATCACCGCACGGAAACGGATAAAATCGAAACACTGTCAGATGTGCTTTACGAGGCGGACAAGCGGACAAGAATGTGTATGATGTGCGAGGCGCAAAGCACTTGCAAATGGGACAAATACGACAGAAATTTAAATATTGTAATATGAGGTAAAACAATGATTATAGGCGGCAAAGAATTTAAGGGCAAAACCTACATAATGGGAATACTGAACGTAACGCCCGACTCGTTTTCGGACGGCGGAAAATTTAACAGCGTCGAAAACGCCGTAAATCAGGCGCGAAAGCTTGCTGCGGACGGCGCAGATATAATCGACGTTGGCGGCGAATCGACGCGTCCGAATTATACGCAGATTAGCGGGGACGAAGAAATCGGGCGCGTTGTTCCCGTAATCGAACGTCTGAAAAAGGAGCTTGACATTCCAATATCTATTGACACCTACAAGGCAAAAGTCGCAAAAGCCGCCGTTAAAGCAGGCGCGGATTTGGTAAACGATATTTGGGGACTGCGGTATGATAGCGGCGAAATGAGTGAGTTAATCGCAAAAACAGGCGTTGCCTGCTGTCTTATGCACAACAGAAAAAATGCGGAATACAATTCGTTTCTTGACGATGTTGTGTCGGATTTGAAGCAGTCGCTTGAAATCGCAAAAAATGCGGGAATTGCCGATAATAAAATCATGCTTGACCCCGGGATTGGCTTTGCAAAATCGTACGAACAGAATTTGTATCTTACAAATCATTTGGAGGAATTAACAAAACTCGGCTATCCCGTTTTACTCGGCGCGTCGCGAAAGTCCATGATTGGGCTTGCGCTCGATTTGCCCGTAACGGAGCGGTTAGAGGGAACAATCGCTGCAAGCGTTATCGCTGTTATGAAGGGATGTCGGTTTATAAGGGTGCATGATGTGCTTGAAAATAAAAGAGCCGTCCAAATGACGGAAAAAATAATAAATCAAAAGCTGCTGTAAATAAACAGCAGCTTTTTTTACAATGTATTGATATATTTCTTTACGACTTCTTCTAAAAGCTCATCGCGTTCAATTTTAACGATAAGACCTCTGGCGCCGTTATAGCTTGTTATATACGTCGGGTCACCGGAAAGAATATATCCAACAATCTGGCTTATCGGGTCATAGCCTTTAATTTTGAG